>JBFWYJ010000076.1:0-10809 GCA_050186555.1 Bacteroidia bacterium | reverse complement strand
TGTATCACCATTTGGAGAGAATAACTCAGGAACAGTAAATGAACCGCTTGCTTTTATTTCTAATGTGTACGTGTCATTGCATAATCCATTACTAGCAGTTAGAATTATCGTATAATTGCCTGCTGCATCATACACAAACGTAGGATTAGTTGAAGTTGATGTACTATTTCCGCTATCACCAAATGACCAGGTATAAGTAGTTGCACCAGAGCTATTATTTGTAAAATCGATACTCAATGGAACAGCGCCACTATTGACATTTGCTGTAAAGCTTGCAATTACCGTAGGGTTAATAACGCCTACTGTAGCAGTGCCTGAACACCCGGATTCGTTATCTGTAACTAATACCGTATATATTCCTGCTTGGTCCACAATTGGACTAGATGTATTGGATCCAGAAACAATGCTTGTTCCTGACCATGAATACGACACATTGGTGCCGGATGAAGATGCATTTAATTGAACTGTTCCGCTTGTGCTACCACAAGGCAATGCACCAACTGCTGTTGCAGTAAACCCAGGAACTACTGTATTGTTAATTACATCTACTGTTTGAGTTGCAGAACAACCGCTTGAAGGATCTGTAACGGTTACTGTATAAACGCCCGGAGTTGTAACAGAAATTGTAGGCGTGGTAGCACCAGTACTCCAGTTAAAGTTGTATGTGGGCGTACTATTTGCAGTTAATGTAATAACACTGTTTGTTGCTAAGCAACCAATACCTGCAGTTGAAGTGGAAGCAACATTTAATGATGGTGCCGTTATTGTTCCATTAACTGGAATCACAATTGAACTGGTACTACATCCGGTAACAGTATCTGTAATAACAACGCTATAAGAACCAGGTTGATTTACAGCTACACTAGAACCATTGGCACTTCCAACTATCCCTGGCCCACTCCAGGTATATGTATAATTACTTGAGGAAGGTGTGAATGTTGGTACAATTGCAACTAATGAGTTGGTACATGAAATATTTGCTGCCGTTCCACTACCTGCTGCTACAGTTGGCGGAGTAGTGGCGGTTCCAACAGGGACAATTGCAGAAGTTAAACAGCCGTTTGTTGCAGTAACCACGCAGGTATATGAACCCGGAGCGGTAAATGTAACAGATGCAGAATTCGTAGGCCCGGATATTCCACTTGAAGGCGACCAGTTGTACCCACTTATGCCCACGGTTGAAGTAATTCCAACAGTTACCATCGGAGTGGCAGAGTTACAAGTTATACTTGGACTATTATTACTTAATGTAAATGTTGGAGCATTTGTGTTAGGAGATACTGTTGCTACCTGTGTTGAAGTACAACCATTTGCTGCAGTTGCAATAACTGTAAATACAGCAGGACTGGAAGATGTAACTTGAGCAGTTGCAGTACTTCCACCTGAAAGTATTGATCCGCCTCCCGGCGCAATCCAATTATAACTTGTGGCACCCGTAGAAGTTGCAGTAATTATTGCTGTTTGTGCAGGACATGCAAGAATGACATTATTTGGATTGATGTTTAATGCGCTTGGAGGAGTAGTATTTGTTCCAATACTAATAGTTTGTGTTCCTATACAAGCATTGGTTGCATTAGTTACCGAAAGTGTATATATACCTCCGGCTCCGATGCCAATAGACTGATTACTTACACTTGTAATTATCGAGCCATTTGATGTAGCCCAGGTGTATGTAACTCCTGAGCCTGGGGTTCCATTTAACACGGAAGTCGGACTTGAGCATGTTATCGGATCTACTCCTAGGTTTGAAATATTTGGCGTTATAACCGTTGTATTGGTTGTTGGAACATAGGTTGTTTGAAAAGTACATCCATTAGCAGGATTGAAAACCATAATAGTATATATTCCGGTTCCTGTAATATTGATGGTTGGAGTTGATTGACCTGAATTCAATGTGCTTGTAGAAGGAGCAGTCCATGTATATGAATATGTTGGTTGGTTAGCAGAAATGCTGGTAACATTATTTGTACAGTTAATTGCGGCACTAGTGCTTAGGTTTACGTTAGCGCTGGTATTTGAAGAAACCGCAACTACAGACGTTGCTGTACAACCATTGATTGTACTTGTAATCGTATAATTATAAGCTCCTCCAATATTTACGGTAGGTGAGCTCGTATTTCCTCCAGCGATGATACCTGGGCCGCTCCAAGTATAAGTCAGGTTGCTCCCGGTTGCAGAAATAACTGCCGAAGTATTGGACGGCAAACAGTTAATCACATTACTTACAGAAATACTTGGAAAAGACGGGGGAGTTGTATTGTTGGCCACATTTACTGTTGACACAGGCGACGTACAAGTACCATTACTAACAGTTAATGAATATGTGCCCGTAATACCAACTGAAGGTGTAGCGGTAGTAGTAAAGTTATTACCATATGTGCTGTGCGACCAAGAGTAAGTACCTCCACCTGAACCGGCAAGAACAGTTGGATTGTTGGCACATGTTAAGGATTGCGTTACACCGGCATTTGCGGTTGGGGTTGGGGCGACGACTATTGTGTTTATAAATGATGCCCCGCAAATAGAATTGATACCTACAGCATACATTACAGTATGACTTCCTACACCGGCTGTTGCCGGACAAAAAGATCCTGTTGTGACACCGGGGCCGCTAAAGCCTCCTCCCGGAGTACCTGTTACCTGAACAGATAAGGTAGAGCAAGAATTGTATGTACATTGAGGGGTTAAATTAGTCCACCCTGCATTAAAAGGATTCGAAATCGAAATAGTTCTTGTTGCCGTAGAAGTACAACTACCTTGACTATCAAAGAAATATGTTATGGTGTATATTCCGGCTGCCATCTGGTAAGTGTCAAGAATCAATAAACCACTTGGTGTAACCAATGATCCAGTTGAAGGAATTCCGGGAGCGATTGTATATCCGTTGGTTCCAATAGGCGAGTTAGCCGGAACCGTAAAACTTTGGCAAAAATTAGGAGAAGCATTCGACCATGTTCCGGTTGCTAATGTAGCTGATGAATAACAGCTAGTCACAGTATAACCAAATGCGCCGGCAGCAGCAATATTACACAAACTAAAAGAGTGCGGTAATGTTGGATCCATTGCAGCAGCAGATAGAGAATAATTTGTGCTATTTGGTACGATTGTCCAACAGGGAGCAGGTGTTGAGCTACATAAACTCACAATTGTTGTAGTTCCTTGAAACATTGTAAGAGAGTTGTTAGTAGCAGAATTTGCATTAGTTGGCCCCAATCTCAACTGCATACAAGGAGAAATGGCGTTACTACCGCTAAAATACGATGTTGGTCTTATGCGTATAAAGTTTGTATATGTACAAGACAAGGCTGCTGAAAGTGGAGCTCCTGTTGTATTATCATATACCCCTAAGCTTGGCGTAAAACAACCCATTTGCGCTTCAACGGGTGTGCTTAACAGACCTAACAGTATAATGAATAAATTTTTAATTCGTATGATTCTTTTCATGATAATCATTTTATTCTGTAATAATATTGTTTTGATTTTCCGGCTTCAATAAGCTTTTGTTATTCCCTAACCAAGTGTTTAATGTCTTTAGATAGGTTGTTTTATCTGAATAGCCAATAGACTTTGGCGCTTTTTTTAAATCGTCTTTATTGAGAAGAAGACCCATTATTTTTTCTTCTAATCCATAATATTCTGAAACTGTAATATTTATCTGTGGAGCGGCTGCCTCATCAAATGATGCCGGGTCAACTTTTGATAAATCTTTGATTTCATTTTTTGGAAAGTTTGGATTTTGAGCACTAACTGCTCCAAATAATGTTACAAAGAACATTAAGGATATTCCTTTTTTCATCTCGCAAATTGTTTGATTAGGCGAAGGTAATCAATATTTAGTCATGATTAACAGGAAATTAACCTTAAAAATTATTTTATCGATTTAGAACTGTTAAAATACTATTGCTAAAATTAATTTAGTTCCGAAAGCTGAGATTCAATGGCTTGAATTTTTGCCAGAGCGTCGTTTTCTTTGCGTTTTTCATTGTTGATTAATTCCGGCTTCGCATTCTGAACAAATTTTTCGTTAGCCAATTTCTTTTGTACGCTTTGCAGAAATCCTTTTTGGTAATCGAGTTCTTTGAGAAGTCTTTGTTTTTCTTCTTCAGGATTTAATTTATCCGAAAGAGGAATACCAATCTCTGTTTTATTAATTAAAAAAGTGAAACATCCTTGCGGTAAATTTTCAATTGAATTGATTTCTGAAATATTGGCTAATTTTTTAATTATGCCGGCATGAGCAACATCTGTACTTTTTCCCTTAATCAATAGCGTTAAGCTTTCCTTTGGAGGTAACTGTTTTTGAGCTCTTAAATTTCTAATTTGAGTAATTATCTGTTTTTGATTTTCAAATAAGCTAAGAACTTCTTGGTCTGATTTGTCTAAACTTGGCCAATTTGAAACAATACAACTGTCATTTTCTTCTCTTTCTTTTATCTGATGCCAAATTTCTTCAGTTAAAAAAGGCATCCAGGGATGTAAAACACTCAGCAGTTTTTCCAGAATTGCTATTGTTGATTGAAAAGTTTTCTCGTCAATAGCTTCAGCTTTTCCATCAGTGAAATTAGGTTTAATTGCCTCCAAATACCAAGAGCAAAAATCGTCCCAAATTAATTTATATGTTGCCATCAAGGCATCGCTCATCCGATAATTGTCGTAATGCGCGTTGATTATTAATAACTGCTCCTGTAATCTATTATTAAACCAATCAATTGCAAGTTTTTGAGATTCAGATTGAGAGGTATTATTGTCAACTTCGAATCCTTTTATCAAGCGAAACGCATTCCAAATTTTATTGGCAAAATTTCTACCTTGTTCACAATAAGAAATGTCAAAGAGTAGGTCGTTACCTGCAGGAGAACTTAATAACATTCCAACTCTTACTCCGTCAGCACCATATTGTTCAATTAAATCCAGTGGGTCCGGACTATTCCCCAAACTTTTACTCATTTTTCGCCCAAGTTTATCACGAACGATGCCTGTTAAATAAACATTGGTAAATGGTTTTTGATTAGTGTATTCTAATCCTGCAATTATCATTCTTGCTACCCAAAAGAAAAGTATTTCGGGTGCTGTTACCAAATCATTTGTTGGATAATAATACTTTAAATCTTCATTGGCTTTTTCCCAACCATTCTTAATGATATTTGGGTCAAAAACAGTTAGCGGCCAAAGCCAGGAAGAAAACCAAGTGTCCAATACATCTTCGTCTTGATGTATTTCAATTTCTTTTAAATCCGGATTTTTAATTTTTAATTTTTCAATGGCCTCTTCCTTAGTTTTGCATACAGCAGTGTTTCCTTTGTTGTCATACCAGGCAGGAATTCTGTGTCCCCACCACAACTGACGACTAACACACCAATCTCTAACGTTTTCTAACCAATGTTTATATGTGTTTAAGAACTTATCCGGAACAAGGTTAACATCACCTATTAATACAACATCCAAAGCAGGCTTAGACAATTCTTCCATTTTCAAAAACCATTGCATAGACAATTTAGGTTCTATCACAGCATCGGTTCTTTCACTATGCCCAACTTTATTCTTAATTGTTTCTACTTTGAGAACTAATTCTTTCTCTTGTAAATCTTTAATAATTTGTTTTCTGCAAGCAAATCTATCCATGCCAACATAAACCTTTGCAGCTTCAGATATTTTTCCATCATCCGTTAATCCGTCAATGATTTCTAACCCATGCTTTATGCCCAAATTATAATCATTGATATCGTGAGCGGGTGTCACTTTTAATGCACCGGTACCAAATTCTTTATCAATATATTCATCAAAAATTATTGGGACTTCGCGATTAACTAATGGAATAATAGCCTTTTTGCCTTTGAGATGTTTATACCTTTCGTCTTCCGGATGCACACAAACTCCAGTGTCAGCCATAATTGTTTCCGGACGGGTGGTTGCAATGGTGATAAATTCGTTTGAATCTTTTATTGGATATTTAATATAAACCAACTGACTGTCTTTTTCTTTGTAAATTACTTCTTCATCACTTACTGCAGTTAATCCTTGTGGGTCCCAATTAACCATTCTTACGCCTCTGTAAATTAGATTTTTATTATATAAATCAACAAAAACATCAAGCACAGCTTCGCTTAAATCAGGGTCCATTGTGAATTTTGTTCTACTCCAATCACAAGATGCTCCTAGTTTCTTTAATTGTTCTAAAATAATTCCGCCATATTTTTCTTTCCATTCCCATGCATACTTTAAAAAATCTTCTCTTGTTAAATCTTTCTTATTGATTCCTTTTTCTTTTAACAAAGCAACCACCTTAGCTTCGGTTGCAATACTTGCATGATCGGTTCCCGGTATCCAACATGCGTTAAAGCCAAGCATTCTTGCGCGGCGAATTAACACGTCTTGAATAGTATTATTCAACATGTGTCCCATATGAAGTACACCGGTAACATTGGGAGGCGGGATAACAATAGTATATGGCTTTTTATTTTTATCGGGTTTCGATGAAAAATAATTTTTAGATAACCAATAAGAATACCACTTAGATTCAATTTCTTTTGGTGTGTATGTTTTGCTAAGACTCATCAAGTAACATTTTGTTAAATAGTGTAAAATTAAGGAAAGTATTTAACTCGGGTATAAATTAATGGCACGATTTTTAATATCTTTATAGAGTATAATTTAAATTCTTAAACATGAAAAAATCAATACTTACATTAGGATTTGCAGTCTGCTTATCTGTATTTGGATTCGCGCAAGAACACAATGCACATGATGGCCATAACCATGGTGATGCAACAGCAACACAACCAGCTAGTACGGCTGATATCAAAATGGACAAAATGATTCATGATTATGGTACAATTCAACAAGGAGGAAATGGTGAATGTGAGTTTAAGTTCACGAACACAGGAAAAGAACCTTTAATTATTACAAATTGTATGGGAAGCTGTGGATGTACTGTCCCTCAATGCCCTAAAGAACCAATTTTACCTGGCAAGAGCAGTGTAATCAAAGTAAAGTATGACACCAATAGAGTAGGTGGTATTTATAAAACTGTCACGGTTTCATCAAATGCAAAATCTGGTGTTGTTACTTTAACAATAAAAGGTACAGTTGAAGCAAAACCGGTAGAGGAAGCATTCCCTACAAATAAAGAATCGCAAGGTGCGCCTCTTGAGAAGAAAGGATAATTTTCTAAATAATACATAATGAAAAAAGTAGTTTATAATTTATTTGTTGCAATAGCAGTATTTTTAGGTAGTCAGACATTTGCTCAGGAATCTGTGGTTCCTAACCCGGATCCAAATGCACCAAACATTAAATTTGAATCAGATGTGATTGATTACGGAAGTGTTGATTATGATTCAAACGGTATTCGAGAATTTAAGTTTACAAATACAGGTAAGTCGCCATTGACTGTAACTGGTGTAACGGCAGAATGTGGTTGTACCACTACAACAATTGATGGTAAACCAGGATGGCCTACGGAACCTGTATTACCGGGCAAAAGCGGCGTTATAAAAATCAAATATGACACAAAGCGTGTTGGCAGGTTTGAAAAGAATGTGACAATTTCATCAAACGCAAAATTTTCTTCAGTGAAGGTTAAAATTAAAGGAGAAGTAAAACCAAAAGCCGGTGCGGAATAAAATTAAATTTCATGTAATTAAAAATCCCGTTTTATACGGGATTTTTTTTATTGCTATTGTTTTAAGTAATAACAGTGTCTATTCGCAGGCATTGATCAAGGTTGTTGAAGCAAAGAAGAAATTTGGTGTTGTTTCCAAGGGAGATAAAGTTGATTTGATATATAAACTTGTGAATGAGGGAAAATCCCCATTGTTATTCCAAAAATTTGATGTTGCATGCTCTTGCACAAGCGTTGAACTTCCAAAGCAGCCAACGCTTCCGGGTGATACTGCCCTAATAAAAGTTTCATTCGATACCAAATCTGTTTACGACAGACAGGATAGAATCGTTACAATTTATTCAAATAATAAAAACGGAGAAATAAAGTTAAGATTCAAAGGGTTTGTGAAACGACATTAACGCCTTCTGAAAATTTCTGCAGCAATTATTCCACAAGACAAGGCTGCATTTAATGATTCAGTTTCTGTATTTGCGCCAGGTATAGTTAGACGATTCGTACAGATTTTTTTTACTTCATCGCTGATGCCATTTGCTTCGTTACCAATCACAATCAATCCATTTATACTCTTTGCATTAAAGATTGATTCTCCTTCTAAATCAGCAGCAAAAATATTTCTAATATTGTTTGTTTGAATTATGCTGTGAATATCTGAATATGTAATATTTACCCTGAGAAAAGACCCCATACATGCCTGAATACACTTAGGATTATACACATCTACTGTTCCCGGAGAACAATACAGGTTTTTAATTCCAAACCAACTACAAATGCGAATTATTGTTCCCAAATTTCCCGGGTCTCTAATGTTATCCAAGAAAAATGCAAATTCGTTGTCAAAATTCAATTGGTTGGAAATCTTCGGCAAATAACTGCATACGGCCAGAACTTCATTAGGCGTCTTCAACAGGCTAATTTGTTCTAATTCTTTACCTGAAACAATGTAAGAAGAAGAAATATTCTTAAAAGTATGCTCTTGTGAAAAATGCTCGGTGGAGTATAATTCCTTAATAATGTCAGAATTAGAATTAATAACTTCTAAAACGGATTTAACACCTTCTACAATAAAAACCTGCTCTTCATCTCGAAACTTTTTTTGATGTAAAGCTCGTATTCGCTTTATTTGGTTTTTACTAATCATATTTTCGTGGTAAATTCGCTTAGCCGTAAAAATAAGGTATTGTACGTTAATTCTTTCAAAATAACCAATAAAATACTTATCCTCCTAAGTGTGTTAATTTTTGTTTCATGTAACTCTACTAAAAAACTTAAAGGCGATCAGTTTTTATTAGAAGGCTCAAAAATACACGGGTATAAAGAAACAGGTATCCCATTAGAAGAGTTTCAGGCATTTGAAAAACAAAAACCAAACCGGAAGTTTCTAAAAACTATTCCCTTTTATGTTTGGTGGTATAATTTATACAACGATTCTACTATTCAACTTAAAAAAGAAGCGCGTAATTTAAAGTATGACAGAATCAATGCCAAGAGAATAGCGAAAGCAAATAAGAAAAATAAAAAGCGTATTGAGAAAGGGAAAAAGCCAGTTGTCCCAAAACTATTGAATAAAGAGGAATTAACCTTACGCGAAAGTTTTAGAAATATTGGAGAAGCCCCTGTAATTTTTGACACGGTTCAAGCAAACCAAACAGCAAGACAACTTAGAAAATTCTTATTTAACAAAGGTTATTTTGATAATAGAGTTGATTGGTGTGTTGATGTTAATGAAAAGAATTTTTTTGGTAAAATAAAAAAGAACAAAGCTTTTCTGAATTTTCAGTTACAAACCGGAAATAAATATATCGTTTCTGAATTGTATTATTCATTAAAAGATACTGCTATAAAGGAATTATTTTATTCTGATACATCAGGTTGTTTAATTGTTAGAGGAGACAGGTACGATGCCGGTGTTTTGCAACTTGAGAGAGAACGGATAACAAAGTTTTTAGTAAACAAAGGGTACTATTATTTTGATCAAGCATTTGTGCATTATAGTGTTGATACCAACTTGGCAGGAAACAATGTTTCCGTCAAACTGATTCTTGATAAGTTTGCTAAAACATACAGTTCTTCTAGCGATTCAATAGTATTTGTTAATCATGCTAAGTACAAGATTGGAAAAATTTATGTCTTCACAGAGCCGGTTGTCGGAAATATTCGCGATTTGTATTTTAATGATACAACTTTTGTAGAAGGTTATGATTTTGTATTTCTTCATAATCAACCAATGAAATTTAAAGCCAGTTTGTTGGCAGATTTTATTAAATTAAGAAGCGGCGCATATTTTAATAGAGACACTGCCGAAGCTACGTTTAAAAGCTTAATGGGAATTGGTGTTTTTAAAGGAGTTTCTGTTCAGTTCAGAAAGAGTGATGAGTATCCGAAAGAACTGGATTGTTATATTATTTGTACTCCATTAATTCGTCAATCCATCACTGCTGAAACAGAAGGTATTAATACGTTTGGTAACTTAGGAGTAGATGGAAGTATAATATATAGGAATAAGAATTTATTTAAAGGTGCCGAGGTATTTCAGTTTAAGTTGCAGGGTGCGCTAACTGCACAAAGTCAGTTAGGAGGAGAGAGCTCAACAGATTTTACTCAATTACATAGAATTACTAGGTTGTTTAATACGTTTCAGTTTGGTCCTGAATTAACTTTTTCAGTACCAAGAGCTTTTTTTCCATTCTCGTTATTACCTTTCAAGAATGAAATGGCGCCGCACACTTTCTTTAAAGCAAGTGTTAATTATCAAGCAAGAAGTACATTTGTAAGAAACATTGTGAGCTTTGAAAACGGATTGTCGTTTAAATCTCGCGATAGGTTATTTGATTTCTTTATCGTTCCTTTTGAAATTTACAGCGTTAAGGCGGATTTAACAACTGAATTTAAAGACCAGTTAGGGTCGCTTAATGATGCTTTCTTGCTTAATTCCTTTATAGACCATATTACAACTCTTTCAAAATTTGGCGTATCACACGTTTCAAAATTAAACTCTGTAGCATCCAAGTTACCTGTGCATCACATCAAGTGGGATATTATGTCATCCGGTAATATATTGAGAACCTTTTACAATCTAAGTGGAAAAAAAACAGACAGCCTGGGAAGATATAATTTGTTTGGGATTCCATTTGCGCATTTTATTAAGACCGAATTAGAGTACAAAATATATATTCCGGTTCACAGAA
>JBFWYJ010000075.1:0-10956 GCA_050186555.1 Bacteroidia bacterium | reverse complement strand
CTAATAAAATTGATTTAAATCTGTATTAAATTTGACGCTCTATAATTTATAATGCAATAATGATTTCAGTAACAGAGGCAAATAATATTATTCGTATGTCGGCTTTAAAAAAGAAGTCAAAAAATCAATTTACGAAACTAGAAAATTCCTTTGGTTTAGTCTTATCTGAAGACATTAAGGCGAAGTGTTTTTCTCCACCGTACCATCAGTCTGCAATGGACGGATATGCACTAAGATTTGATGATGTCAATTCAGGGAAACCAATAAAATTTGAGGCATCGAAAGAAAACAGCGCTGGAAAAACTTCAAACATTAAAATAAAACCACATACTGCCATTAGAATTTTTACTGGGGCAAAAGTACCTACTAATGCAGATTTAGTAATTCCCCAGGAGTTTATTGAAATTGATGCTAATCAAAATTTAATTTTTGATTCAAAAAAGTTCAGTAGAAATGATAACATTAGACCAAAAGGCTCACAGTTTAATAAAGGAACCGTAGTTTTAAAAAGTGGCACAGTATTAAATGGGGCCAATATTGCCCTAGCAGCAACTGCCGGTTATTCACAACTAAAAACAGTTGCCCGTCCTTCAGTATCCATTATTGTTAGTGGTAATGAATTGACAATTCCCGGTAAATCATTAATGCCAGATCAAGTTTATGAAAGCAATTCCATCATGTTGGCTTCATTGTTACATGAAAAACATATTGCAATTGATTCTACTTATCAAGTGAAAGACAAGTTAAACTTAATAGAAAAAACAATAAAGAAGTGTTTAAGAGAATCTGATATAATATTAATTAGCGGCGGGATATCGGTTGGTAAATACGATTATGTTAAGGAGGCATTAAAAAACATTGGTGTTAAAACAGGCTTTTACAAGGTAAAACAAAAACCCGGAAAACCTTTGTATTTTGGTACAATCAAGAATAAATTTTTTTTTGGATTACCAGGTAATCCTGCTGCTGCATTAACTTGCTATTACGAATATGTTCTTCCGTTAATAAATATTCTTTCCGGTAATAAAATATTCACGAAAACAGCACCGAAGGCACGTCTAATTAATGAATACCGTAAAAAAGCGGGACTTACCCATTTTTTAAAGGGTTATGTTTCTGAAAAAGGCGCTCAAATTTTATCCGATCAAGAATCATATAAGTTGACTTCTTTTGTGAATGCAAATTGCTTAATTGTTATTCCGGAAGAAACAGAAAAATTAAAAAAAGGAGATATTGTTGAATACCACCTATTATAAGCGTATAAAATGAAAGTGAACATTAATGGCAGACTATGGATTGAAACTTCCTCAGGTGCAATTGCGGGTAAAGGAAGGGTTACACTATTAGAAAGGATTAAAAAATACGGTTCTATTACAGAAGCGGCAAAATCGATGAAAATGAGTTATCGTCAAGCCTGGGAACAAATAGAATCAATGAATGCATTGTGTAAAAAACCACTTGTTACAAAAAGCTCTGGTGGTTCCGGTGGAGGCGGTAGTAAACTGACAAAGGAAGGTGAAAACCTTATTGAACTTTATTCAAATTTAACTAGGGATTTTGCGAAATTCCTAAAAAAGAAAAATCATTCCATTTAATTAATGCTTATAGATTCTAATATTAAATTTTTTATTCTGGCTGGCGGACAAAGTAAACGCATGGGGACGGATAAAGGATTGGTTTTGTTTAAAAACCAGTCTTTAATACAACATGTCATTAATGCAATTCTTCCGTTAAGTAGCCAAATTACTATTATTGCCAACTCTAACAATTATAGCCAACTTGGCTACAAAGTAATTTCTGATTCAATTATCAACAAAGGTCCACTTTCAGGTATTTATAGCGGATTAGCTACCAGCGACACAGAAAATAATTTTTTTCTCAGTTGCGATATGCCTTTGATAAAAACAGAATTGCTGAAATTTATCGTTTTAAAAATGGATGTTTCTGGAAAAGCAAACATAGCCAGGCATAACAACTTTATTGAACCAATGTGTGGTATATATAGTAAAGCAATAATTCCATTGTTAAAGCAGCAATTTGAAAGCAACGATTTAAAAATCTTAAACGTGTTAAATCAAACAAATGTTAATTATATTGATGTTGACAATGAATCTTTTTATAATAAAAACATTTTTAGAAACATCAATTCAATGGATGATATAACCGGATTAGAAAAATTAGATCATGGCTAAGGTTAAAGTGGAATTATTTGGGGTTGTTGCTGAAATTTGTGGTGCTAAACACATGCAATTAGAAAATAGTTCAATACTGGAAATAAAAGAACTTTTAAATTCCATGCATCCTGAATTAAAAAATATTTCCTTAATATATGCCGTAAATAATTCCATTATTGAGAAAAATAAAAATCTTGCTGATGGCGATGTAATTGCTGTTATGCCACCATTTTCCGGCGGATAAAATATTTATGCTTTAGAAACATGGATTCAAGAAAATTATATCTATTTAGATTTCATCAAGGAGAGATTCCTTTGCATGAAATTTCAGAATTAATTAACGCTGGCTCTCATTTAGTCGATGCTGGTGCATATAATATTTTTCTTGGCCAGGTAAGAAACGACTTGAAAGAAGAAGGCAAAGTTATTTCAATCGACTACACTGCTAATGAAATCTTAGCTGCAGAGGTAATGCGGAAAATAATGAAGGATGCTAAAACAAAATTTGATATTAAATCTATAAACGTTGTGCATAGTTTGGGCAATGTACCATTCGGAAATATTTGTCTGGTCGTTTATGTTGTTTGCAAACATCGCAAAGAGAGTTTCAAAGCTTGCGAATATTTAGTAGAACGCCTAAAAAAAGAATTACCCGTTTGGGGCAAAGAAATAATAGAGAATAATACACATACCTGGAAAATTAATACTTAAATATGGTTGATATACTATCCAAAATCAGCACAAAACGCAGTGCTATTGCAAGAGCAATTGTTACAGTTAGCTCACAAAACACAATTGACGCCATTGTAAATAAAAAAGTGCCAAAAGGCGACGTCTTCGAAATGTCGAAAACTGCCGGATTGTTTGCAGTGAAAAAAACGAGTGATGTCATTCCGGATTGCCATCCGCTTCCAATCGAATTTACAGAGATTAAACATACTGTTCACGATCTTCAAATCATTATTAGCGTAGAAGTTAAAACCATTTACAAAACAGGCGTTGAAGTTGAAGCAATGTACGGCGCTTCAGTCGTGGCCATGACAATGTATGATATGTTAAAGCCAATTGACAAAGGAATTACAATCAGTTCAATTGCATTGCACGAAAAAACCGGTGGTAAATCTGACTTTAGAAAAGATTCCGGCAAAGGTTTTAATTCATATTTAGTAGTTGTGTCAGATCCTATTTTCAATAAGAAAAAGGAAGACACTAATGGTCAACTCATTTTAAGTGCGCTACAAAAAAATGAACTTAACAATATTGCATACGACATTATTCCTGATGATCAAAAAATATTAGAATCAAAAATCCAAGAATTTAAAACAAAGACAGATTTGATTGTTGTTTGTGGAGGAACCGGTTTTACTAAAAAAGATAAAACGCCGGAAACTATAAGGAATATTATTGACACTGAAATTCCGGGAATCATGGAATGGGCAAGAAAATATGGTCAAGACAGAACTCCATACGCCATGTTCTCTCGAGGTATTGCAGGGACAATAGATGAAACTTTAATTATTGCCATCCCGGGTTCTACAAATGGAGCTAAAGAATCTATTGAAGCATTATTTCCTTATATCTTACATGGATTTAAAATGCTAAAACACAATAAGAAATAACCTATGAGTGAAATTAAAATTGGAATTGTGACAGTGTCAGACAGAGCAAGTGCCGGTGTCTACGAAGATTTGTCAGGTCAAGCCATTATTGAAACTCTTACCGGTTATATTGAAGGAGATTGGGAAAAGGTTTATAGATTGATTCCTGATGAACAAGCACAAATAGAAAAGACATTAATAGAATTAGCGGATAATGAAAAATGTTGTTTAATTGTTACTACAGGAGGTACAGGTCCGGCCATCCGCGATGTTACACCTGAGGCTACAGAAAAAGTATGTGAGAAAATGATGCCTGGTTTTGGAGAATTAATGCGACAAGTTAGTTTGAAATATGTTCCGACTGCCATATTATCAAGGCAAACAGCCGGTATACGTGGAAATTCACTTATTATTAATTTGCCCGGGAAGCCAAAATCCGTAAAAGAATGTTTGGACGCTGTTTTTCCTGCAATTCCATATTGCGTTGATTTAATTAATGGGCCCTATATTGAATCAAAAGAAGAGGTGATAAAAGTTTTTCGTCCGAAAAAATAATTTATTTGACTGCATCGACAAAAATAAATTTTATGCCGGCTGACAATAATACTACAAACAAAAAATAGAGTATTATTCTATTATTAAACTTTTTTGTTCCTAAAAATGAGCCTATATATCCCCCGATAGCAACTGCAATGATAAAATACAAAATAGAATAACTAACCTGCTTTACGGATATTATGTGCCCAAACAATCCTGCAATTGAATTACACAATATAAACAAAGCAGATATACCGGACGCTTTCTTAACGCTTGTCCATTTAAGCATCAATAAAAGTGGTGTTAAGAAAATTCCGCCCCCTACTCCTATAATACCTGACAAGAAACCAATCAAAGTTCCTGCAATAGCACTTTTAATATTCAAACTTCTTATTTCATTCAACTCATCAACAATCATATCTTTCTTTGAGAGTAAAAGAATGGCCGAAACAATTAAAAAAATTCCGGCTATTAGCTTAAAGTAGAAAGTTCCAATAGTTATATAGCCACCAAGAAATGAAGCCGGGATGGAGAAAATAATTAAGGATAAAAATATTTTTCTGTCGAAATAGCCTTCTGAAATGAACTTAAATGACGCTATTGAGGCGACCGTAATGTTTAATACTAATGATGTTGGCTTAATGCTTTCCGGTGCATAAGACAACAAAGCCATTATTGCCAAATATCCCGAAGCACCTGCATGACCTATTGAAGAGTATACAATTGCCACAATAAAAAATAAAAAGATTGTGGCTATAAAAAACTGGTCAAGCACACCGAAATATACAAAAGATAATCTCATTAAGCTAGATTCTTTGAAAAGAAACTAGCTCTATTAAACATTGGTGTTTTGTGGTATTTACACTATTTTTGTCCATCTACTTTTGGTCCCGTAGTTCAATGGATAGAATAGAAGTTTCCTAAACTTTTGATACAGGTTCGATTCCTGTCGGGACTACTGACCGCAGCCCTGATTCACGCTATGCGTGATTCAGGTTGCTGATCGAAGTGTTTATACTTGATTCCGGGCGGGACATTGTCCATATTCCTGACAAATATCATCCCAAAAAACTAATCCAAATCATATTCATTCTTCATGTTCAATAATAAATTTGCTTTCATAATAATTAAAAAACAAAAGTTATGTCAGAAATTAAAAAAAATGAAATTGGTTTTCCAAGCATGTTTGGAGATTTATTTGATTATGATAAATTTTTTGGAACTCCTTTCTTTCGTGATTTTAATAAATCATTTCCGGCAACTAATGTCAAGGAAAACGACAAAGAATTTAAAATTGAACTTGCAGCTCCAGGCTATAAAAAGGAAGACATCAAAATCAATCTGGAAAATGATGTATTAACCATTAGCGCAGAAACAAAACAAGAGAAAAATGATGAAAATGAAAAATTTACAAGAAAGGAGTTTTCATACAACTCATTCTCGCGTTCCTTTCAAATGCCAAGTACTGCTGATGGGGAAAATGTGAATGCAAATTATGAAGAAGGTATTCTAAAATTAACCGTCGGGAAAAAACAAGAAGCAGTTAAAGAAAACAAGAAAAATATACAGGTTAAATAAGTCAATAGCCGCCTGAATATAAAAAGCCCCAAAGGGGCTTTTCTATTTATTATAGTAGACAGGGTCTCCAGTAATATCTTTTATATCATTAAAAAACTTCGATAAGATAGAATTCTCGTCAGCAGTTACAGGTGGGTAAGCCTCAGCAATTTTTTGCATCACATTAATAAACTTTTCCTTCATTTCAGGACTTAAGTAATGGCTATTCTGCTTTATTTCTTTAAACGACCAATCATAAACTGTACTCGCATCCATTTTGTCTCTATCCAAAACTTGAAATACAATATCCGAAACATCAAAACCATGTTTGTCTGTCATCAATTCTTCAGAGACAATTTGATGAAATCTCTCTCTTTCCTCTTTTTGAACTTTGCCATCGGAAAAAGCAACAGCAAAAGCTAATTGTCCAATTGCGTAATATAGATTTTCAGCAGGTGTCATAATTGTTTTATAAATGATTTACACTAAGGTACAAATTTTTTCTAGCATAACTTCAATCACTTTTAATGTTGACATAAGTCATAATTCGTCTGTTCTTGAGAAAGTACTTTTGACCAACATAAAACGTGAAAATCAAAAACTCAGATACTTTATCAAAAACAACATGCTACCATTGTGGAGACGAGTGTGAAAGTGAAATTCTTGAAGCATACAACAAAGCATTCTGCTGCCATGGTTGCAAAATGGTATATGAAATACTAAATCAGAAGGGTCTTTGTGAATATTACGATTTAGAGAAAAATCCGGGTATTACACAAAAGGTAAAAATCAGAAAAGATAAATTTGCCTTCTTAGATGATCAAGTTCTTAAAGCTAAGCTCGTTCACTTTAAAGAAAAAGACCAAGAACATGTTCGTTTCTACTTACCGCAAATGCATTGCAGTTCTTGCGTTTGGCTTCTTGAGAACTTACACAAAATAGATGAAGGAATTTTAAAATCCCAAACGAACTTTCTTAAAAAAGAAGTTACAATAATATACAATCCTGATAAAATTAGTCTTCGTAAAACGGCTGAGATACTTGCTTCAATTGGTTATGAGCCGCATATTAGCCTCCAAAGTATGTCGGCAGAAAAACCAAAGAGTTTTAATAAGAAAAAGATTTACAAGCTTGGAGTGGCTGGATTCTGCTTTGGAAATGTGATGATGTTGAGTTTCCCGGAATACTTTTCAATTGCGGAAATAGAAGACAAGAACATGCAAAATCTATTCTCTTATTTAAACATCCTCCTGTCACTTCCCGTTTTCTTTTATTCTGCTTCCGATTTTTATGTTTCCTCTTACAAAAGTTTAAAACAAAAATACTTAAATATAGATGCGCCAATTGCTTTAGCGATAATCCTAACCTTCGTTAGAAGTTTGTATGAAATCTTTACTCAAACAGGCACGGGCTATTTAGATTCCATGACCGGTATTGTATTTTTCATGCTAATTGGTCGCTATTTCCAAGACTACACATACGACTCACTATCCTTTGAAAGAGATTATAAATCCTTTTTTCCTTTAGGAGTAACAAAATTAAATGAAGATAAAACAGAATCACAAATTCCTGTTGCTAATCTAAAAGTAGGCGACCGCATCAAAATACATCATGGCGAAATTATTCCCGCAGATGGTATTTTATTTCTTGGTAATGCTTCGATCGATTATAGTTTTGTTTCCGGCGAGTCTGAACCGGTTGACAAAATAATAGGTGAAATAATTTATGCAGGAGGTAAACAGACAAAAGGTGCAATTGAATTAGAAATCGTAAAAGAAGTTTCTCAGAGCTACTTAACTGAATTGTGGAACAACGATGTGTTTAAAGAAGATAAACAAAATGAAAAAAACTCATATGTTCAAATTTTCAGCAGGTACTTCACTTACATTGTTTTTGCAATTGCATTTATTACAGGAATATATTGGATGTTTGAAGGTCAACATAATGTATTAAATAGTGTCACTTCAATCCTTCTTGTTGCTTGTCCTTGTGCTTTGCTTCTAAGTGCAACATTCGCAAATGGGAATGTTCTTCGTTATTTAGGCAAATCAGAATTTTATGCCAAGAACGCAATGTCAATTGAAGAAATAGCTAAAGCAGATACTATCGTATTTGATAAGACAGGGACTATCACATATCAACATGGTAGCGAAGTTTTATATAAAGGCAAGGTATTAAACATCGAAGAGCAAGTATTAATAAAGTCTTTGGTTTCTCAATCTAATCACCCTTTAAGCAAGGCAATTAACAGCTCCATTACGGTTGTGAAAACAAGTACTGTTTCAAACTACCGCGAATTAAAAGGATATGGGATTCAAGGTGAAATTGGTTCGAACATAATAAAATTGGGGTCGAGTGAATTTGTTGGGGTAGATGAACATCATACAGAAACTGATGGCTCCACAGTATTTCTCAGAATAAATAATAAATTGAAAGGGAGATTTATCATTAAAAATAAATACCGTTCAAACATCAGAAATGTAATCAGAAATTTAAGCCTGAAACATCAGTTGTATGTTATCAGTGGTGATAATGAAAAAGACAAGTCGGAGCTAGAAACTATTTTTGGCGAATCAACACCGCTCTATTTCAACCAAAAACCCATTGACAAACTTAACTTCATTAAATCTCTTCAACAGTATGGGCGTCGTGTTATTATGATTGGTGACGGTTTAAATGACGCCGGAGCTTTGAGACAGAGCAATGCGGGGATTGCTATTACTGATGATCTGAATAATTTCTCGCCTTCTTGTGATGCAATTATGAACGGAAGGGCCTTTCCATCACTGGATAACCTAATAGAGTTTTGTAAAGACAATCAACGCATAATTATTGGAAGTTTTATTCTTTCAATAATTTACAACATTGTAGGCTTGTATTATGCTGTTCAAGGATTATTGTCTCCTGTATTGGCTGCTATAATAATGCCTATTAGTGCTGTTAGCATCGTTTTATTTACTAGCGCTTCTGCATGGATTCTTTCAAGGAAACTAAGAAAAACTGATAAATATCATGATTTCAATTGACCTTAATCAAAATGCCTAAAACTATTCAGAAATACATTTGCCAAAGAAAGTTATAATGAGTGCAATATATATAATGGTTGGTGCGAGTTTAGTTCTGGCGGGGGGCTTTTTAGCTGCTTTCATATGGTCGGTAAAAAATGGTCAATTTGAGGACGACTATACGCCTTCGGTTAGAATGCTGTTCGATAATAAGAAAAAGGATGAAAAGGAAAATACAAACAACAAATCAATAGAATAATAAAAATGGAACTACAAAAATTTCAGTACGACAATAAAATTGTCAAAATGTTTGCCTTCGCAACCATATTATGGGGGCTGGTTGGCATGTTGGTTGGTTTACTGGCTGCCCTGCAAATGGTCTGGCCTGTATTCAACTTCGAATTGTCTTATACAACTTTTGGAAGGGTAAGACCAATTCACACAAATGCCATCATCTTCGCATTTGTCGGTAATGGTATTTTCATGGGGGTTTATTATTCTCTGCAAAGACTACTGAAAGCAAGAATGTTTAGTGATATGTTAAGTAAAATCCATTTTTGGGGTTGGCAATTAATCATAGTGCTTGCAGCTGTTACACTTTTTATGGGTCTAACTACAGGAAAAGAATACGCAGAACTAGAATGGCCTATAGATATATTAATTACACTAATCTGGGTTGTGTTTGGATGGAATATGTTCGGTACTATTTTAAGAAGAAGAGAAAGACATCTTTACGTAGCCATTTGGTTTTACATTGCAACATTTGTTACTGTTGCAATGTTGCACATTGTAAACTCAATTGAGATTCCGGTTTCATTTTGGAAATCATACTCATGGTATGCTGGTGTTCAAGACGCCTTAGTTCAGTGGTGGTATGGTCACAACGCAGTTGCATTTTTCTTAACAACTCCTTATTTAGGCTTGATGTATTATTTCTTGCCTAAGGCAGCAAATCGACCGGTTTATTCTTACCGACTTTCTATCATTCACTTTTGGGCTTTAATCTTTATATACATATGGGCTGGTCCACATCACTTATTATACACTTCTACACCTGATTGGGCACAATCTTTAGGTGTTGTTTTTTCTGTTATGTTAATTGCTCCTAGTTGGGGTGGCATGATTAATGGATTGCTTACTTTGAGAGGAGCATGGGATAGAGTTAGAGATAATGTGGGTTTGAAATTTTTGGTAGTTGCTGTTACAGCATATGGTATGGCAACATTCGAAGGACCAATGCTTTCTTTGAAAAATGTAAATGCTATCAGTCACTTTACGGATTGGACAATTGCCCACGTACACGTTGGAGCGTTAGGGTGGAATGGCTTTTTAACTTTTGGTATTTTATACTGGTTAATTCCAAGATTATTCCAAACAAAACTATACTCCGAAAAATTAGCTAACATGCATTTCTGGATTGGCACATTAGGAATTGTGCTGTATGCAGTTCCAATGTACTGGGCTGGATTCATGCAGAGTTCAATGTGGAAAGATTTTACTCCCGAAGGTCAACTGAAATGGCAATTCATGGATACAGTAACCAAAATGATGCCTTTCTATATGGCTCGTGCATTAGGCGGAGCATTGTTCTTAACCGGTGCTATATTCATGACATACAATTTAATTAAAACTGTTAAGGCAGGTAACTTCTTAGAAATTGAAGAAGATGAAGCGCCGGCTTTAAGCAATGAATATCACGCTCATTCAAAAGACCACTGGCATAGATGGATTGAAAGAAAACCTGTTCAATTAATGATTGTTAGTTTGATTGTTGTTTTGATAGGTGGGGTTGTTGAATTTGTACCAACATTTTTAGTTAAATCTAATATTCCTACTATATCAAGTGTAAAACCATACACGCCTCTTGAATTACAGGGAAGAGATATTTACGTACGTGAAGGTTGTTACGTTTGTCACTCTCAAATGGTTCGGCCTTTTAGAAGTGAAACTGCAAGGTATGGCGAATATTCCAAAGCCGGAGAATTTGTTTATGACCATCCATTCCAGTGGGGAAGTAAGCGCACAGGGCCAGACTTAGCCAGAATCGGAGGAAAGTATCCAGATAGTTGGCATTATAATCACATG
>JBFWYJ010000074.1:0-10989 GCA_050186555.1 Bacteroidia bacterium | reverse complement strand
GCATTATAATCACATGCTTGATCCGGGATCAATGGCGCCAGGCTCTATTATGCCTTCTTATCCTTGGTTGTTAGAAGACCAATTAGATGCCAATTCAACGATGTCAAAAATTAAAGCGATGATAAGATTAGGCGTTCCGTATCCTGAAGGATATGAAAATCAAGCTCTGAATGATATGGAATTACAGGCTGCAACTATCACAGAAAATTTAAAGAAAGATGGTATTACAACTCAATCAGACAGAGAAATTGTTGCGCTTATTGCTTATCTGCAAAGATTAGGCAAGGACATAAAAGCAGAAAAACTAAAGGCAGAAAAATAAAAATTAAAATAAAGTATCATGAAATTTATTAACTATTTAGAGAGTATAACAGGTGTAGGAATTTATCCTCTTGTGTCATTAATGGTATTTGTTATCTTTTTTCTATTAGTAACTCTCTTTATTATTAAAGGAAAGAAGTCATATTTCGACGAACTAAGTCAATTACCTCTTGAGGATAAAAAATAAGAATATTGCTATGAAAAACTATATTAAAATATCAATTCTCCTAACATTATTTGGCGTGCCTGCTCAAATATTTGCACAAGGAAGTGGGTCTTCAACATATTTCTCCAACCCATTATTTAATACGTTATTAGGTATAATTCTATTTCTACTAATCATCATAGTTGCTTTCACTTATGCTATGCGTAATATGGTTAATAGTGAGGTATTAGATAATAGACTTAAAGAAGATGCCGCTAATTCAAAATCTAATACTGCCAAAAGCCTCGCCTTATTCTTTTTTACTTTTGCCGGGTATGATTTGTTTTCTCAATCTAATTCGGATTCAGGATACGGCGGAATAGATGCAGGAACATTTTATTTCATGATTTCCGTAATTATCCTAGAAACTATTTTCCTTACTGTTCTGATCTATCAATTCAACTTCTTAATCAGAAAAAGAAAAGAAGAGCCTTTGCCTAGCAGGCAAGAATCATCAATCATTGCTGTGTTAACAGATGCTGTGGCGGTTGAAGATGAAGCTGACATAATGATGGATCATGAATATGATGGCATTCGTGAATTAGACAATAATCTGCCGCCGTGGTGGAAGTATGGTTTTTATGTTACCATTCTGTTTGCATTTGTCTACATCGCAAGATATCACTTTACAGGTGATGGTGACTTACAAACTGTCGAATATGAAAAAGAAATCGCGCAAGCCAAAATAGATGTAGAAAGATATATGGCAAGTGCTGCTAACAAAGTTGACGAAACAAATATCACATTACTAAACGAGAAAAAAGATTTGGATGCCGGAAAAGAAACCTACATTACATTCTGTGCCGCCTGTCATGGCAGAGCCGGTGAAGGTGGCGTTGGTCCGAACATGACTGATCAATATTGGATTCATGGTGGAGGTTTAGCAGATGTTTTCAAATCCATCAAGTATGGTTGGCCGGAAAAAGGGATGAAATCTTGGAAAGAAGAATTGTCTCCAATGCAAATCTCTCAAATCACCTCATTTATTAAATCCATTCAAGGTACAAACCCTGCAAATGGAAAAGCGCCACAAGGAGATTTATATTCCGAGTCATCTGAAACAGTAACAGCAACTGACTCCACTTCAGTAGCTCCAAAAGATTCATTAACAGCAGTTATTGAACAAACCGTCAGTCCTGAAAAATAAAATGAACAATGATAATAATATCAATAGTGATGAAGAGACTTTTCGTGATCATATTGGTACCATAGATGAAGAAGGAAAAAGATCCTGGTTGTTTCCCAAAAAACCTAAGGGAAAATTATACAATCTAAGATCGTATTTCAGTTATATATACCTGATTGTATTTATTTTACTTCCATTCATCAAAGTGAATGGAGATCCATTGTTCCTTTTTAATATTCCAGAAAAAAAGTTCATTCTTTTTGGCGCAATATTCTGGCCGCAAGACTTTTTCATCTTTGGGTTGGGAATGTTGATCTTCGTAGTCTTCATCTCATTATTTACGGTAGTATACGGAAGATTATTTTGTGGGTGGGCTTGTCCGCAGACTGTTTTAATGGAAATGGTATTTCGCAGAATCGAATACTGGATTGATGGCGATGCAAAACAACAAAAAGCACTAAAAGCCATGCCATGGAATGCAACAAAAATCAGAAAGCGTTCAATCAAATTTCTTCTATTCTTTGGTTTATCTTTTGCAATCGCAAATATTCTTCTTAGCTACATTATAGGCTTGGATGAAGTAATTAAAATAATTACAGAGCCTATTTCTACCCACAAAAAAGGATTTACAGGTATAATGGTTTTCACAGGCGTTTTCTTTTTCTTATTCTGGTGGTTTAGAGAACAAGCGTGTCTAATTGTTTGTCCTTATGGTCGCCTGCAAGGAGTATTATTAGATAAAGATTCTGTTGTCGTTGCGTATGATCATGTTAGAGGTGAGCCTAGACATCATATAAAGAAAAATGAAGTAAGGACCGGCGGCGATTGCATTGATTGCAAGCTGTGCGTACATGTCTGTCCAACAGGAATTGATATCAGAAACGGTACACAATTAGAATGTACCAATTGTACGGCCTGTATTGATGAATGTGATCATGTAATGGAGAGTGTTGGTTTGCCGAAAGGCTTAATCAGATACGATTCGGAAAATGGGATCCGCAATAAAGTAAAATTTAGTTTTACTACAAGAATGAAAGCTTACTCAGTTGTTTTACTTTTGCTTATTGGTGTTGAAGCTTCCTTATTGTTAACCAGATCCGATTATGATGCTACCATCCTTCGTGCTAAGGGCATGTTATATCAAGAACAACCCAATAACGAAATCAGCAATTTATTTTCCATAAAATTGGTTAATAAAACGCGTTCTGATATGCCGGTTGATTTGAAAGTAGAAAACCTTCCTTCTCACATTCAAATGATAGGGAAAGATTTGAACGTTAAGGCAGAAGGTATTACGGAAAGTACATTTTTTGTGTTTATCAATAAATCCGACATTAAGAAAAGGAAAACAAAAATAAAAATAGGCGTGTACTCAAATGGTAAAAAAATAAAAACTGTCTCAACAAACTTTTTGGGACCAATATAAATTATAGTATATGAATTTTGGAGTTAAAATAGTTGCATTTTATTTGGGCTTTGTGGCCTTAATAATAACATTGGTAGTCCTATCATTTAAACAGGATGTAGATTTAGTAGCCACAGACTATTATGCACAGGAGTTAAAATACCAAGATCGCATAGACGCCACTAATAATGCAAATTCATTAGGCACTAGCATAGAGCATATGGTAAATGCAAAAGGCGTTACCTTAAAAATAAATCCTGATATATTAACTAGTGACTTTGAAGGCTCTGTATATTTTTACAGACCATCGGATTCAGATAAAGATTTAAAATTAAAACTAGCCTTTGAAGAATATGAATTTATTGTGCCGCAATCCAAGCTTACCAAAGGGCATTATAAAATGCAATTGCATTGGAAATCCGGCGGAAAAAATTATTATAAAGAAGAGGTCATCAATATTAACTAATGATTTATTTGCCTGCAATAATACTGGGTTCCTTAGGTAGCTTTCATTGTGCAGGCATGTGTGGTCCTATAGCCTTAAATCTTCCTTACAAGGATGACAAAAACTCTAATCCACATTTAGGTATTATTTTATATAATTTCGGGCGGATAACAACTTATGGCATTCTTGGTTTACTTTTTGGATTAGTGGGAAACACTTTTGTATTTTTTGGAGTACAACAAATTCTATCAATAATTATTGGCGCTTTGATTCTGGTTTCATTAGTATTTACTTCACACCTGTTTTCAAAAAACAAAATTGGTCTTTTTATAGATAAAAAATTGTTTTTTGTTAAAACTAAAATTGGAATGTACCTTGATAGAAAAGGTTTAGTGTCGCATTATACTATTGGCGCGTTAAATGGCATGTTGCCATGTGGTTTGGTGTACATGGCTTTAGCGGGTGCTCTTTCAACATATCATCCAATTAATGCGGCTACGTTTATGTTAATCTTTGGCGCTTCAACTATTCCTATGTTATATACCATTGCCCTATTTGGAAAATTAATGAGGTTTTCCTTTAGAAATCATATAAAAGCTATTACGCCTTATGTTGTTGGAATAATGGCAATTCTTCTAATCTTAAGAGGCTTAAATTTAGGTATTCCTTATATTAGTCCGAAAATTAACAACGCAGAAACCTTACCTGTAACACAAAACTTAATAAAATGTCACAAGTAAATCTGATTGAAAAATATAATATCCCTGTTCCAAGGTACACAAGTTATCCAACTGTGCCCTTCTGGGAAAACACACCTACAGAAGATGAATGGTTTGAAATGGTGAAAGAAACTTTTAATACAACAAATTCCACCGACGGCATTAGTTTGTATATTCATTTACCTTTTTGCGAAAGCCTCTGCACTTATTGTGCTTGCAACACCAGAATTACAGTTAATCATGCCGTTGAAAAACCATACATAGAAAGCCTATTAAAAGAATGGCAACTTTATATAAATCAATTTGATCAAAAACCAATTATCAGAGAACTACATTTAGGCGGAGGTACACCAACATTTTTTTCAGCTGAAAATTTAAAATGGCTGATTGAAAGTATCCTCTCCAATTGTATTGTTTCAGATAAAAAAGATTTTAGTTTTGAGGCGCATCCTGCCAATACAAGCATAGAACACCTTAAAGTTTTATCAGATTTAGGTTTTGATAGAATCAGTTTTGGTATTCAGGATTTTGATTTGAAAGTGCAAGATGCAATTAACAGATATCAAACTTTTGAAGAAGTTGAGGCTATCGTAAACTTAGCTCGAAATAACGGTTATAAATCAATCAATTTTGATTTAGTTTATGGATTACCCTTTCAAAATTTAGACAGTATTAAATCCACCATAGAGGCTGTGATTAAGCTCATTCCAGACAGAATTGCCTTTTACAGTTATGCGCATGTTCCTTGGATAAAACCCGGACAACGTAAGTTCACTGAAAAAGATTTACCTCAAGATTCCATTAAAAGAGAATTATATGAGTATGGCAAAATAGAATT
The DNA here is from genome assembly GCA_050186555.1 of Bacteroidia bacterium. Lineage (GTDB taxonomy): Bacteria > Bacteroidota > Bacteroidia > B-17B0 > Aurantibacillaceae > Aurantibacillus. The sequence continues at coordinate 5,930 of JBFWYJ010000074.1, read as the reverse complement.
TCTTAAATATGGTTATTATGAAGTAGGAATGGATCATTTTTCATTAAGCTCAGACGATCTTTACCTCTCCTCAAGAAATAATTCACTTCATCGTAATTTTATGGGATACACGCCCTTCCATACAAAACTCCTTATTGGTCTTGGCGCAAGCTCTATAAGTGATTGTTGGAATGGTTTCATTCAAAACATTAAAACTGTCGAAGAATACCAAAAGGGTATTTCTCTTGGGCATCTAAGTATAATAAAAGGACACACGTTAAACGAAGAGGATTTAGTGTTGAGAAAACACATACTTAATATAATGTGTTCCGGTTATACCAGCTGGAAAAATGAAGACGAAAAAAGCGATGAATTGTTTTTTGTGCTTGAAAGACTTAAGCCCTTGGAAAAGGATGGTCTAATAATACTAAATGAAACCCATCTACAAGTGACTGAAAATGGAAAACCTTTTCTTAGAAATATTTGTTCCTGCTTCGATGCCAGATATTGGGCAAAAACACCCGAAGCAAAAATTTTTAGTTCTGCTGTTTAGTCCTTCTTAACTTTACAGGTGCTTAAACCAAATAAAGTATATAGTGGACAAAAGCTAATTACGCTGGTTAAAATAAATATTGCCCCTAATCCCAAAAGGATATAACTTAAAACACCGGTAACAGTTCCGGTAAAATAAAGTGCTGAAAAAACCAAAGCCAATACAATTCTAATGATTTTGTCAGTGGTGCCCATGTTTGCTTTCATAAATTTTGTTTTCACAAATTTACTTACTCCTGGTAAATTCACAAGCAATATTTGTTACACAGCAATTCTGACATTTATCATCATGTAATAATGATAAATGTCAGTTATTCTACATGTTTCAGGTTATATTTTTATTGCATAAAGAATTAACTTATGCATAATGAACATACTGAAGAACATTTTCAATTTAGAATTGATAATGGCGAACATATCGAACCAAAAGATTATATGCCGGATGATTATAGAAAACATTTAATCAGACAAATTTCGCAGCATGCTCACTCAGAAGTAATCGGCATGCAACCGGAAGGCAATTGGATAACCCGTGCGCCAAGCTTAAGGGCAAAACAAATATTGCTTGCAAAAATTCAGGATGAGGGCGGACATGGATTATATCTTTACAGTGCTGCTGAAACACTTGGAATATCAAGAGTAGAACTAATTGATCAACTTCACTCTGGTAAGGCTAAATACTCTAATATTTTCAATTACCCTGCTTTAAATTGGGCAGATATAGGTGCTATAGGTTGGTTGGTTGATGGCGCTGCCATTGTAAACCAAGTATCTTTGCAAAGAACTTCCTTCGGCCCGTATAGTCGAGCAATGGTTAGAATTTGTAAAGAAGAAAGTTTTCATCAAAGGCAAGGTTATGAAATCATGGCAAAAATGATGGCAGGAACTAAAGATCAACAAGAAATGGCGCAAGATGCTATGAACAGATGGTGGTGGCCTGCTCTCATGATGTTTGGGCCTCATGATACGGATTCACCTCATACCGGTAATGCAGTTAAATGGAAAATTAAAAGGGAATCAAATGATGAATTGCGTCAAAAATTTATTGATAAAACAATTCCACAAGCTGAATTAATTGGATTGAAGGTTCCCGATCCATTAGCGAAACTAAATGAAAAAACAGGACACTATGATATTGGTCCAATTAATTGGGAAGAATTTTATAGGGTTATCGGTGGAGATGGTCCATGTAACAAGCAAAGAATGAATCACCATATTAAGTATCATCAAGAAGGTGCATGGGTAAGAGAAGCGGCAGAAGCCCATCGCAAAAAAAGACAAACTAAAGAATCATTAGAAATAGCTTAAACAGATTAAAATGAGCAAAACAAAAGACACTCAGTTAGAATTATGGGAAGTATTTATTCAAAGTAAATCAGGGCTTCCATATATACATGCAGGGAGCATCCATGCATCAGATGTAAAGATGGCAATGCAAAACGCCAGAGACACCTATACCCGTAGAGGAGAAGGAACAAGCATTTGGGTTGTTCCTTCCAATAGCATTTCTGCATCAAATCCTGATGATAATGAAATGCTGTTTGATCCTGCAAATGAAAAAATTTACAGACACCCCACTTTTTACACAATGCCGGAAGGCGCTAAAAATATTTGACCATGAATACAAATGAAGCAACAATTAAATACTGTCAACGAATAGCCGATGACGCATTAATCTTAGGGCACAGATTATCTGAATGGTGCAGCAAGGCGCCATTTATTGAAGAAGACTTGGCCTTGACAAATATTGCCCTTGATTATATTGGTAGAGCCGAATCGTTTTTGAAATATGCAGGTGAACTTGAAAATAAAGGTCAAACTGCAGACCATTTAGCATATAGAAGGGCGGAAAACAAATACTTGAATCATTTAATTTGCGAACAAGTAAATGGCGATTTTGCAAATACAATTGCACGACAATTACTCTTTTCTGCTTATGATTACCTTTTACAAAATGAATTGACAAAATCAAAAGACGCAACTATTGCCGGTATTGCTTCAAAAGCGGTCAAGGAGGCAAAATACCATTTGCAACATGCTATTGATTGGACAATTAGACTGGGAGACGGCACGAAAGAAAGTAAGGAAAGAATACAAAATGCCATTAATAATCTTTGGATGTATACTGGCGAGTTATTTGAAATGGACGAAGTTGAAAACGCATTGTTAAAAGCCGGTATTGCCGTTGACTTGATTCCTATAAAATCCCAATGGGAAATAAAAATACAAGCCGTTCTGGATGAAGCAACATTAACACATCCGGAAGAGAGCTACATGCAAACCGGCGGCAGAACAGGAATACATACAGAAAATTTAGGCCATATCTTATCCGAAATGCAATACTTACAAAGGACGTATCCGGATGCCGAATGGTAAATTAAAAACCCCGTTTATCGGGGTTTTTTTATGTAACAAATGTTGCGAAAAAAAGAATGTTGTTGTTTTAAATTTGTGTTGTGATTAAAGCTATATACACAAAATACAAAATTGAACTGATAGGGATATTAGTGGGTAGCATTTTAGGCTTCATGTATTATTACTTTATTGGATGCGAAAATGGGACATGCATGATCAGCTCTAATCCCTTCATAAGTGTTCCTTATGGCGGATTGCTAGGATTTTTCTCAGTGGGTTTATTCAAAAAAGAAAAATAAATTTTATGAAAGTATTGCAAACTTTATATTCAATGTGGTTCAATAAATGTCCACGATGTCACAAGGGCGACGTTTTTTCTGAAAAAATCCCATTCAATCTTAATAAGATTTTTAGCATGCATAAACACTGCAGTCATTGCGATTTAAAATACGAAAAAGATCCCAGCTTCTTTTATGGCGCAATGTATGTTAGTTATGCTCTAACCTCAGGGTGGTTTGCAATCTGGTTTTTTGCATACAACTATTGGTTTGAAATAGACACGCTTTTATTTGCAGTCTTGTTAATGATTTCTATAATTCTGCTTAGTCCGTTAACCATACGGTGGTCAAGACTTATATGGATGAACTTTTTCTTTAAATACGATAAAACATATAACACAAACATAAAACAAACAACATATCATGATCAACTCAATTAAAAGTATACTTGGTTTTGGACCGGCGGTAGATTACAAAGCGTTAATGCAAAACGGCGCACAGATTATTGATGTTCGCACAAAAGGTGAATATCAATCAGGGCATATAAAAGGAAGTGTAAACATTCCCTTGAATGAATTGCCTAATAAATTAAATAAAATAAAAAAAGACAAAGCCGTAATTACTTGTTGTGCAAGTGGAATGAGAAGCGCCTCGGCAAAAAGTATTTTAGCTTCAAATGGCTTCAAAGAAGTACATAATGGTGGCGGCTGGTCTAGCTTAAATAATAAATTATGAATTTGAAAAATCTCCTCTTGACTAACTGGAATTGGTGGCGTATAACCCGCATGTTACTATCCATAATATTTGTTGTTAATGGGTTATGGGCAGGAGATTTGATATTATTGTCAGGAGGGGGTTTTTTATTCTTTCATGCTTTATTAAATCCATGTATAACTTGTGGTGGAACTAGTTGTGCAATACCTAAAAACAGAAATGATGAGTAAGTTTAACGAAATATTAAATACCGACAAACCGGTTTTGGTTGATTTCTTTGCAGAGTGGTGCGGGCCATGTAAAGTTATGGCACCTATCCTTAAAGAAGCAAAATCAACACTTGGCGATTCTGCAAAAATTATTAAAGTAGATGTTGACAGAAATCAAGAGGTAGCAGCAGAATACCAAATAAGAAGTGTTCCAACATTAATTCTTTTTAAGAACGGAAAAGTTGTTTGGAAAAAATCAGGCGTTGTTCCCGCCAACGAATTAGTTTCAATAATTCAACAGCATTAAAAAAGGCGTCTTTGACGCCTTTTAATTTAGATTATTATTCCAACGAACAATTTAAATCGTTGGTAATAGTTGCTCCTCCAAGCGTGTCGGATGTTTTGGTATGCGTACAATGATAGTAAGCTGTTTTATACCCTGCGTCTTTTATGGTGTACTTGTAATCGTTTGAGGTTGCCAGTGTACCAGTTGACGATTTCACTTCTGTGTAATCTTTACAACTACAAACACGGTCTTTCTTGCAAGATAATATTGCAAGTCCAATTGCCGATAATACTATTAATTTCTTCATGCCTGATTAATTTAGTTTACACTCAGTCTTATAAGTGATATTGGTTGTTGCATCTGTATATTCTGTACTTACACAATTGGCTTTTGCCTGACCCTTTGTGCTTTCAACCAATGTGGTAGTTTTAGTTGAAGTTGTCGTTGTCAATGAATTAGAATTTGTACAAGTACATGTTCTGTCTTTTGAACAAGAGGTGCCAATTATCATCGACAAGGCTAGGATGAATGTTAGTTTTTTCATTTGAATTTAGATTTTATATAAATGTATTAAATTCAATAGAAATATAAAATATTTTATAAAACCCCTTATAAATCAACCATCTCCCAATGTCTGATTAAAATCATACCCATTTTTACGCCCAATTCTGACAATTGTCATGTGACAAATTACTTGACTTTTCGTTCTTTGCAGGAAAGGAAAAGTTATGCCGATTTATCAAAGACAAGGAAAAATTCCAAACAAGAGGCACGTCGTTTTTCGTTCAAAGAAAGGTGATTTGTTACATGAAGAATTATTTGGTACAGAAGGGTTTTCTAGTACATCCTCACTGATTTATCATATAAATCCGCCGACGATGGTTAAATCGTTGGGCGAACCCATAAACAACAGGCCTGAAGTTGCAATAGAGGATAACTTGAAAGCAATGAGTTTCATGGGACTGAATGTTCCTCCTGATGATGATTATATAAAAAGCCGCAAAGTATTCTTCTTTAATGATGACATGCAAATTGGTGTTGCAGCACCTAAGAAAAGTATGGATGATTACTTTTTTAAAAATGCTGATTCAGATGAAATGCTTTTCATCCATAAAGGAAGCGGGAGATGCAAAACGATGTATGGCACTGTGGATTTCGAATATGGTGATTATGTGATTATTCCTAGAGGCACAGTTTATAAATTAGAATTTGATTCTTCCGATAATAAAATTCTATTTGTTGAGTCTCATAGTCCGATTAGAACTCCAAAAAGATATCGTAATGAATTTGGACAATTATTAGAACATTCTCCGTTTTGCGAACGCGATTTTAAATTGCCTCATAGTTTTGAAACACATGACGAACGTGGTGATTTCAAAATTATGATTCAAAAACGCGGTTTGATATACCCTTACACATATGAAACACATCCTTTTGATTTAGTTGGTTGGGATGGTTATAGCTATCCTTATGCCTTTTCAATTTTCAACTTTGAACCCATTACAGGTAGAATTCATATGCCTCCTCCAATTCATCAACAATTTGAAGAGATCGGAA
>JBFWYJ010000073.1:0-11029 GCA_050186555.1 Bacteroidia bacterium | reverse complement strand
GAATTTCAATTTTTTCCATTAAAATGTATTGCCATACATCCATTTCTGTCCAATTACTAATCGGAAAAACTCTGAAATGTTCTCCTAAATGCTTTCTACCGTTAAAAATATTCCATAATTCAGGTCGCTGATTTTTTGGATCCCATTGCCCAAATTCATCTCTATGAGAAAAAAATCGCTCTTTAGCACGAGCTTTTTCTTCATCTCTTCTTGCACCACCTATAGCACAATCGTACTTGTTTTGTTCAATCGTATCTAGCAAAGTAACCGTTTGCAAGGCATTTCTACTTGCATTAAAACCCTTCTCCTCAACAACCTTACCTTCATTTATAGATTTTTGCACAGAACCAACTATCAAATTGGCATCATATCTTTTTACAAAATCATCCCTAAACTCAATTGTTTCAGGAAAATTATGACCTGTATCTACATGTACTAAAGGAAAAGGAATTTTTGCAGGCCAGAATGCTTTTCTTGCCATATGTGCGACAATAATAGAGTCCTTTCCTCCAGAAAAAAGTAATGCCGGATTTTCAAACTGAGCAGCTACTTCTCTCAATACATAAATAGCTTCCGATTCTAATTCTTGAAGGTGGGTTAAATTATAAGACCTCATATTTTAAATTTGTGAGCAAAGATAACCAATATAATTTTTTAGCATAAAAAAAGAGCGTGTAAAACTACACGCTCTTCAATATTTTTAAGTGAGGCTAGAATTTAGCTCTTGATTTTCTACGTTTACGTTTGTTCTTACCAAGTACCCAGCTATTTTTAGATTTGTAAAAATTACTTCTACCTCGTATTGCCCAACTAAAATTAACAGTAACTGTGGCATAACTATCATTATGCTCTGGGTCACCCCTCTTTCTTCCAGGCTGATATGTACTAGGATAAGGAAGTTTATCAACATCAGGGTTTTCCTCCCTAATCTGAGCAGATAAAGCTGGACTACTTTTATCAGCTAATTTAGCAGTTAAAGGATCTGTATGAGCGATATATTTATTACTTACATCGTCAATATAATCAGTAAATGTTGTTCTCCAACTAAACTCCATTCCTAAACGATACTTTCTTTGAATAGTATAATAGAATCCGATTCCTGCAGGTATTGAGAGGTTAATTAGGCTATAACTTACCCCTTCAGTCTTTAAAGGTTGTAAAGCATACCATTGCCCATCTAGTTCTCCTTTAGGATTACTATAAAAAGCACCAACTCCACCAAACATATACAAATTAAAATCTGAATTATATCTACCTGTTCCTCCAACATCATTAACTTTATAAATATACAATTCAAGATGAGCATCCAATTCAAACATGTCATTCTTGAAATTTAAATTACGACCTCTTCGACCAGGATTAAGCGACTCTGAATCATCACCTGATAACCTTATATAATTTAGTGCGCCTCTAACAGCAAATTTATTAGAAAATCGATAACGATAGAAACCACCAATCGTCCAACGAGTATAATCAAGTTTCATATCAGCTAAACCACTTCTTCCTTCTCCAATTCCTCCACCCATCTCACCTAAATAATTAGATGCCCCTAAAGAAATACCATAATCAATACGATATTGACTATATGCACCAAAAGACAAGGTTAAAACAGCAATTATTGTAAGAAATATTTTTTGCATTATGGCAAATATATAAAAGTTTTACAAACTGATACACTTTAAATAGAAAAATATATCTATTAAATTCTACAATTTGTATTTTCGTAAAAAAAACAAAGCTACATAATTCGTTTTAAAATGGAAAATAAAATTTGCAATCTCTTTACTATTCAGTATCCAATTATTCAAGGTGGTATGATTTGGAATAGTGGATGGAAATTAGCCTCATCAGTTAGCAACTCTGGAGGACTCGGTTTAATTGGTGCTGGATCAATGTATCCCGAAGTATTTAGGGAGCACATACAAAAATGTAAAAAAGCAACAAATAAACCTTTTGGGGTTAATTTACCTATGATTTATCCTCAAATTGAGGAATTAATTCAAATCATTATCGATGAAGCAGTTAAAATTGTTTTTACTTCTGCAGGAAATCCCAAAACATATACCAATTTTTTTCATGAACATGGAATAAAAGTAGTTCACGTTGTTCCTGGTGTTAAATTTGCTTTAAAATGTCAAGATGCAGGTGTTGATGCCGTTGTTGTAGAAGGTTTTGAGGCTGGAGGACATAACGGGAGAGATGAAACTACCACATTTTGTTTGGTACCTATGGCTAAAAAGGAACTGTCTATCCCTATCATTGCTGCTGGTGGTATTGCTACAGGTAGAGGCATGTTAGCAGCAATGATACTTGGTGCTGATGGGGTTCAAATGGGAAGCCGATTTGCAGCATCCATTGAGGCCTCTTCTCATCAAAATTTTAAACAAGAAATTGTGAATGCTAAAGATGGCGCAACCATGCTCACGCTAAAGGATGTCACACCAGTCCGACTAATTAAAAATAAATTTTATAATACCATATCAACAGCCATCCAAAAGGGAGCGAGCATTGATGAACAAAAAGACCTTTTAGGTCGCGGAAGAGCAAAAAAAGGGATGTTTGAAGGTGATTTAGACGAAGGTGAATTAGAAATTGGGCAAGTTGCTGGATTAATTGACAGTATAGAACCTGTATCAAAAATTATAGAAAATATTATGACAGAATATCATCAAGCACTTCGTGAATTAAATCAACCAACATATAAATTTTAAGCATGATAAAATTTGAGAAATTTACGTTGAACAATGGATTAAAAGTTATTGTACACCAAGATAATACTACACCAATAGTTGCTTTTAATTTACTTTACAATGTCGGAGCTAGAGATGAAGATGAAAATAAAACTGGATTTGCCCATTTGTTTGAACACTTGATGTTTGGTGGCTCGATTAACATCCCAAATTTTGATGAGCCTTTGCAATTTGTAGGAGGCGACAACAATGCTTTTACATCAAACGATATTACTAATTACTATATAACGCTTCCTAAAAATAATTTAGAAACCGCTTTTTGGTTAGATTCTGACAGAATGTTGAGTTTAGCATTTACAGAAAAGAGCTTGGAAGTTCAACGCCAAGTTGTTATCGAAGAATTTAAACAAACTTATTTAAACCAACCTTATGGAGATGTTTGGTTGTTATTACGTCCTCTTGTTTACCAAACCCATCCATATAAATGGGCAACAATAGGCAAAGAGATTTCGCATATTGAAAATGCAACCATGCAAAATGTTAAGGATTTTTTTTACAAGCACTACTTGCCCAATAATGCCATACTTTCTGTTGCCGGAGATGTAAGCGTTTCTGAGATAGAACAACTGGCTGAAAAATGGTTTGGAAATATTCCATCGGGAAATGTTCCAAAACGGAATTTACCAAAAGAACCTAAACAAACTGAGGAGAGAAGATTAAAGGTAGAAAGAAATGTACCTGCTAATGCTATTTACAAAGCTTATCACATGTGTAAAAAGACCGATAAGGATTTCTACGCTACCGATTTATTAAGTGATGTTTTATCGCTAGGAAATAGCTCAAGGTTATATCAATCACTAGTAAAAGAACAAAAACTATTTAGTGAAATTAGTGCCTACGTAATGGGCAGTTTTGATGAGGGATTGTTTATTATTAGTGGTAATTTACAAGAAAAAGTCTCATTTGAAGAAGCTGAAAAAGCTATTGAATTAGAGTTACAAAAAATTAAAGAGGTTCTTGTTCATGATAAAGAACTGGAAAAAGTGAAAAATAAAATTATCTCCACTCTTCTGTTCTCAGAAACAAGTGTTTTAAACAAAGCTATGAACCTTGCTATTTCTGAACTTTTAGGCGATGCCAACGATGTTAATACCGAAGAAGAAAAATATATGAAAGTAACTCCTGAAGACATCAAACGAATAGCCAACAATATTTTAATACCAACAAACTGCAGTACATTGATTTATGCTAAAAAGAATTAAATATGAACACGTTAGATAGAAAAACTCCTCCAGAATATAAAGACATCAGTCGTGTTAATTTTATTAACCCGACTACATATACCTTATCAAATGGATTAAAAATTAATGTACTTTCGGGTGGCAGTCAGGATATTGTGAAAATTGATTTTATTTTTAATGCTGGAACTTGGCATCAAAAGTCACCTTTAATTGCAAGTTCTACCAACAACTTAATGAAAGAAGGAACCAAAAACTTCTCTTCTTTCGAAATTATAGATGGAATTGATCAATATGGTGCATTTTTACAAACTAATGTTGATTTTGATAACTCAAACATAACATTATACTCATTAAACAAACATCTTGAAAAAGTGTTGGTTTATGTTCAGGATATTATTTTCAACCCCACATTTGAACAAAAGGAATTCGACATTTACAAAAATAACAGCTTGGAAAAGTTTAAAGTTTCCCTAGAGAAAGTGTCTTATGTAGCCCGAAAAGAATCGATGAAACAGATTTTTGGAGCAGATAGTCCTTATGGGGTTGGTGCTGAACTGATTGATTTTATTAATTTAAACAAAAAAGAAGTTATTGATTTTCACAGGCATAACTATCAATTAAGTAACTGCGAAGTAATTATTTCCGGAAAAGTAAGCGATAACTGTATTTCTTTACTTGAAAAATATTTTGGTGGAAATACTACCTCAAAGGCAATTACCTCAAACAAAGAGGCTTCAACCACAACCTTATCAAATGAACCTGATAAAATTTATGTAGAGAAAAAAAATGCATTACAATCTGCTATTCGAATCAGTAAACAATTTCCTAATAAATTACATACTGATTATTTTGGTTTACAAATTTTAAACACCATTTTAGGTGGTTATTTTGGCTCTAGATTGATGAAAAACATTAGAGAAGATAAAGGCTATACTTATGGAATAAGTTCAGGAATTTTATCGCTACAACACGGAGGTTTCTTTTACATTTCTACCGAAGTTGGTAGTGATGTTACAAAAAGTGCACTAGATGAAATCTACAAAGAAATTAATCTACTTCAAACGGAAAAAATAAGTGACGAAGAATTGAGTTTAGTTAGAAATTACTTAATGGGTAAAATTTTAAAATCGTGCGACGGACCATTTAATATGGCTGAGATGTTTGAAAATGTTTATTTCTATGGGTTAAATTATGATTTTTACAATCAATACATCCAAAAGATTAAAACTATTACCTCAGAAGAATTAATGAACTTGGCAAATAAATACTTGGTAGATTTAAAAGAAACAGTTGTTGGGAAATTATAGGTTAGAATTTAACCGCTAAACCTGTACCAAAATTAACACCTTTAACAGACCACTTAAGATTATCTAAAATCACATTTCCACTAGAAGTTTTCATATCGTTGTAGTTATAACCAGTATAGCCTAAATTGAACATAATACCAACATGTTCTCCAAAAAATATTCTGTCAACTAACGAAAGATTAAAGTATGACCCAGATCCGGAATAAGTTTCTGTAGTATTTTTAAACAACCAATTTACTGATGAACCACCTAATGCTAATGCTATAAACAAGTCATTTCGATTTGCTTGTAATAAATGAAAATTAACTCTTAAAGCAAAATCAACACTTTTTACACTTTCTGTAACTTCATTAGAATCTTTATCAATAAAATAATTTGAAGAACCAATTTGTAATCCCAAACCAATTTTATTAGAAATACCATACTCAAAAGATAAAGGAATAATTGTGCTTGCAGCCCCATCTGTTTGTGAGAATTCTAAATTATTTTTGGTGTCTTTATATGTTACTTTCGTACCATAAGCACCAAACCCTAAGCCTAAATCGAAATTAATATTTCCTTTTTCAAAGGCTTGAGAAAATAAATTAAACGATGAGATTGTTAATAAAACAACTAAGATTGATTTGAAGGATAAATTTTTCATGATTCTTTTTTTACCAAATCTAATAAAAAAGAATCTAAATTAAATTTCTACTTCTTTAAAAATAAAATCGAAATCGAAAGAATCGTTATAATCTTCTCCAACTTCCTTCATGTCCACATCATCTGAAGCATAATACCAAACAACAGATAGTTTTGTTTTTTTATGTTGTTCTTGATTAACTAGATTAATGATGTCGTAAATAAATTGTAACGAACTGGTATTGGAATATTTTAATTTAAATATTACTGTTGTTGAAGAGCAAGGTTGCTCGATGTATTTTTTTAACCAAGTAAGAATTGGTCGATAAAAATCCATCGTATTTTCTATTAAAGAAACCCCAGAAATTTCAAATATTCCTGTTTCAGGATTAAAATCAATTCTGGGGCTTTTTAAGGTATTTTCTATTATTAACCGTTCCAATTACATCTAAAAATTGAACGCGAAATTAATAACAATATTTATTTTCAGCTATTAATTTTTCAGCAATATTTCTTCGTGCATCTTTAACATTAAGATTTTGTTGCTTAGTAAATCGTTTCAAGCCCATTTGCATAATTCTTAACTCATCACCTTCTACAAATGAATTAATGGCATCTTTACCCGATTTATTTATTTTATCAGCTGCATCATAAATATACACGTTCATCATGTCTATTTGATGTTTTAGTTCTGCTTTATCTTTTGTTAAAGCTAATTTTTCAACCCGTAATAAAATAGATTCAGCAACATAGGTTTCAATAGCCATGTCAGCAATACACATTAAAATTTCTTGCTCTTTTGCCAACTGCATCATTAGTTTTTGAGCAGCACTTCCGGCAACCATTAAAATTGCTTTTTTAAATTTTTTCACTTGCTCGTGAGCTTGTTCAAAAATATCATCACTTCCAGCTCCAAAATCTGGAATACTCATTAATTCTTTTGCAACCTCTTGTGCTGGTCCCATCAAATCTAACTCACCTTTCATTGCTTTTTTCAGTAACATATCTACCGTTAACATTCTGTTAATTTCATTGGTACCTTCAAAAATTCTGTTGATACGCGCATCACGATAAGCAGCTTCCATTGGTGCCTCAGCAGAATAACCCATTCCACCGTAAACTTGAACACCTTCATCAACCACATAATCCAACACTTCAGAACCATGAACTTTTAAAATAGCAGCTTCTGCGGCAAACTGACTGATTCCATCTAAAGTAGCTTTTTGTTTATCTACTCCTTGTGAAATCAATGCTTGAATGGCGTCGTCGATATTTTGACTACAACGGTAAATTGCAGATTCAGATGCATAAACTTTTATAGCCTGTTCAGCCAACTTATATTTTATAGCTCCGTATTTTGAAATTGGACGCCCAAACTGATTTCTTTCATTAGCATAATTTACTGTTTTATCAATGATTTTTTTACAACCACCAATTGCCGAACCAGCCAATTTAATTCTACCAATATTTAATATGTTTAAAGCTATTTTAAAACCTCCTTGTCTTTCTCCCAACAAGTTCTCCACTGGAACTTTGCAATCGTTAAAAAATACTTGGCGAGTAGATGAGCCTTTAATACCCAATTTTTTTTCTTCTGGATTTAGAGAAATCCCTTCAAAAGATTTTTCTACAATAAATGCTGAAAGGTTTTCATCGTTATCAATTTTGGCAAAAACGGTAAAAATATCAGCAAAACCAGCATTGGTAATCCACATTTTTTGTCCGTTTAACAAATAGTGTTTCCCATCAGGGGTTAAAACTGCTTTAGTTTTTCCTGAGTTCGCATCCGAGCCCGAACTTGGTTCAGTTAAACAATATGCTGCTTTCCAAACACCAGTTGCCAAGTTTGGCACATACTTTTGGCGCTGTTCGGCATTACCGTAATACAAAATTGGCAATGTACCAATACCTGTATGTGCAGAAATTGAAACTGCAAAAGAATGAGCTCCACCAATTACTTCAGAAGTAAGCATGCTTGTTACAAAGTTTTTTCCAAAACCCATGTATTCCTCAGGAACAGAAACCCCTAAAATACCAAGCTCACCAGCTTTTTCCATTAATAATTTCGACAAGCCTTCTTCTTGTTTTTCTATTCGCTCCAGATTTGGCTCAATTTCTTGTTTTATAAAATCAGCGCAAGTATCTGCTATCATTCGTTGTTCTTCATCAAAGTCTTCAGGGATAAAAACATTTCTTGGGTCAGTTTCCTTAATAAGAAATTCTCCTCCTTTGATTGTCTTATTGTTTTCCATAATATTTAGTTGTTATCGTTATACTAGTTTATTTTGTAATACATTAATTTGTGAGGTCCTATTTGTGGAACATCATAAAAATTTCCTACAACAGTAAAACCCATTTTTTCATAAAATCCCAAAGCAATTTCTCTAGCATCACACCATAGCAAATCAACTTTTCTATTCCGTAATTCTTGAATTGCAAATTCTATCACTTTTTTACCAAAATTTTCACCTCTAACCATTGGTGAAGTTGCCATTGCTCTTAACCGATATTGTTTTTCTTCTATAAACTTTTCGTTTCGTTGAATCAAAAAAGTTCCTATCGACATCACATCCCCATTTTTTAATGCCCCAACGTGAAATGTTCCCTCCACATCATCTACATCTAAACCACATTCGTTTAAAGTTTTTTTATGAGGCCATAACACATTTAACCTTAACGGATAAGTTTGTTTTGATGATATGATTGAGGTTTTTTCCATTACAACATTTCGTAAATACCAGCTGCTCCTTGTCCAGTACCCACACACATGGCAACCATACCATACTTTTGTTTTCTTCTTTTTAATTCGTTAAAAATTTGCACTGATAACTTAGCTCCAGTACAAGCCAATGGATGACCTAATGCAATTGCACCACCATTCACATTTACTTTATTGGTATCTAAATCCAGCCCTTTTATAACGGCAAGTGATTGCGACGCAAAAGCTTCGTTCAATTCGAATAAATCAATATCGTTTTGTTTTAAACCTGCATGTTTTAATACGGCCGGAATTGCTGTTAACGGACCAACACCCATAATTCTTGGTTCTAAGCCAACCACTTGGTAACTTACTAAACGAGCAATTGGTTGTATGTTTAATTCTTTTACCATTCGTTCCGACATTACCATAACAAAAGCAGCGCCATCAGAAGTCTGTGAAGAATTACCAGCCGTTACACTACCTCCAGCAGCAAAAACAGGTTTTAACCCAGCTAATGCTTCTACTGTTGTACCTCTTCTTGGTCCTTCATCAGTATCTACAGTATATTTTTTCGAATGACGTTTATTGTCTTCTCCAACAAATATTTCTTCTACTTCAATTGGAACAATATCATCTTTAAATAATCCGGTATCTATAGCATTTAAAGCTCTTCGGTGCGATTCATACGCAAAAGCATCTTGCTCTTCACGAGAAATCTTAAAATCGTTAGCCACCGCTTCTGCTGTTAAACCCATTCCCCAATAATAATCAGGATTTTCTTTTGCCACCTTAGCATTTGGAACTATTCTCCAACCACCAAATGGAATTGGACTCATAGTTTCAACCCCTCCTGCAATAATACAATCAGCCATTCCTGCATTAATTTGTGCAGAAGCAATTGCTATGGTTTGAATACCAGAAGAACAGTATCTGTTCACAGTCATGCCCGGAACTTTAACTGAATCTAACCCCATCATCGATATCATACGGCCTACGTTAAGACCTTGTTCTGCCTCTGGTGTTGCATTACCTACAATCACATCATTGATACGTTCTTTATCCAGCTGAGGAAAATCCTCCATCAATCTTTTTATCACAGCGGCACTTAAATCATCTGGCCTTGTAAATTTAAACAAGCCTCGTGGTGCTTTACCTACTGCTGTTCTGTAACCTGCTACTATATATGCGTCCATTTTTTTTTGAATTTAAGTGTTAAAAATTAATTACGAAGAACTTTACCAGTGGTAATAATACTTTGTAATCTTTCTAATGTTTTACGTTCAGTACATAGCTCTAAAAATGCTCTTCGTTCCATGTCTAACAAGTATTGTTCGTTTACTTCGGTTGGTGCAGACAAATCTCCACCACACAATACCCAACCTAATTTTTCGGAAATTACTTGATCATGCTCGGACATGTATTTCCCCGATTTCATGGAGTTCGCTCCAACATAAACAATACCTAAACCTTCGTTACCCAATACTTTGATGTCTTTTCGTTGCAATGGTTTTGTATAGCCTTTGTTGGCAAGGTTTAACGCTGCTTGTTTTGCATAACTTAATTGATGAGCTCTACTTACCACCACTTCGTCAATACCAGTTCTTAAATAACCCAACTCAAATGCTTCTTGAGCAGAAGTAGAAACTTTTGCCTGACCAACCGTTAAAAAGCGGTTTCTTAAAATGTTTAAACGAATTCCATCACCATATTCGTCAGATGCTCGTAAAGCAAATTCTTTAGTTCCACCACCACCAGGAATAACTCCAACACCAAACTCAACCAATCCCATATAAGTTTCAGCATGAGCAACAACCTTGTCGGCATGCATACTCATTTCGCAACCGCCACCTAAAGCTAGGTTATGAGGAGCAACCACTACCGGTATTGAAGAGTAACGAACTCTCATCATGGTTTTTT
The DNA here is from genome assembly GCA_050186555.1 of Bacteroidia bacterium. Taxonomy (GTDB): domain Bacteria; phylum Bacteroidota; class Bacteroidia; order B-17B0; family Aurantibacillaceae; genus Aurantibacillus. The sequence goes on along the minus strand of JBFWYJ010000073.1, from coordinate 552 downwards.
GGAAAGCTTGAATAGCGAAATCTAATTCGTCGTATTCTTGCTCAACAGCCATCATAAATATCATACCTACATTGGCTCCTGCCGAGAAATTATCCCCGTCATTTGAAATAACCAAGCCCTTGTATTGTTGTTCAGCTAAGTCAATAGCCTTATTAATTCCTTCTATCACTTCACCACCAATGGTGTTCATTTTAGTGTGGAATTCTAAATTGATGATTCCATCTCCTAAATCTACAATGGTAGTTCCAGAGTTTTTCCAAATGGTATTTTCTGCTCTTAGCGTTTCTAAAGAAAGTACTTTATCTGAACCCGGAATCATTTGGTACGACTTCGATTCGATATCGTAAAAATATTTAGCTCCTTTTTCTACTTTATAAAAAGATTTGATTCCAGCAGCCAACATTTCTTTTACCCAAGGATTTGGCGTAATGCCCATTTTCTCCATTATTGGTAAACTTTCTTCCACTCCAATGGCATCCCAGGTTGCGAATGGACCCAATTGCCAGCCAAAACCAGCACTCAAGGCATCATCAATTTTATAAACTGCATCGG
>JBFWYJ010000072.1:0-11042 GCA_050186555.1 Bacteroidia bacterium | reverse complement strand
TCCTTAATATAATACGTTTCAAAATCTTTTCCGCTGACGGAACCGTTGTTTGCATCTTCAATTAAATTGGCAATTTGTTGTTTGCTTAATTTTGCTCTAGAAAATAAGGCTTTTCTGTTTTTTTCTAACTGACCTAAGTTTTCTCCAGATTTAATAAAATTCAAGAGTGCATTTCCTGATTCTCTATTTATAGTGTCTTTGAAATTTGTAGAAATAAAAAGTTTGTACTCTTCGAATTTCGAAACGGCTAATTGAATCAGGTTTGTATCATTTTTATTTAAATCGCTGATTTCGTTATTTAGAACTATTAATAAACTATCAAGTTGATTTAATTCAGAATCGTAGGCTTTACTTAAGCTGCACGAATTAAATAAGGACAAGGATAATAAGCCAACAAGAAATATAAAAGAGCTTATTATTTTCTTCATTTTACTTAATGTAATCAAAACCTAAATACGGAATCAACACTTCAGGCATTTTGATTCCGTTTTCATCTTGGTAATTTTCTAAAATTGAAGCAACAATTCTTGGCAATGCTAATGCGCTACCATTTAAACTATGTGCAAGAATAGTTTTACCGTCATTTGTTTTTAATCGGCACTTTAATCTGTTTGTTTGAAATGATTCAAAATTCGAAACAGAACTAACTTCCAACCATCTTTGCTGAGCAGCGCTCCACACCTCCATATCATAAGTTAATGCAGAGGCAAAACTCATGTCGCCACCACATAAACGTAATGTTCGGAATGGCAACTTTAAATCTTTTAATATTCCCGCCACATAATCGCGCATGTCTTCAAGAATGCCATAGCTTTTTTCAGGATGAGTGATTTGCACAATCTCTACTTTATCAAATTGGTGTAATCGATTTAATCCCCGAACATCTTTTCCGTAACTACCGGCTTCACGCCTAAAGCAAGGCGTATAAGCACAATTCTTAATTGGCAAGTCGCTTTCTTTTAAAATCACATTACGGTAAATATTTGTTACAGGCACTTCGGCTGTCGGGATTAAATAAAGATTGTCAATACCAACATGATACATTTGCCCTTCTTTATCAGGCAACTGCCCGGTTCCAAACCCACTGTCTTCATTCACAAGAATTGGCGGCTGAATTTCTAGGTAGCCTTCTTTTTGAGCCTTATCAAGAAAATAATTAATTAAAGCTCTTTGTAATTTGGCACCTTTTCCTTTATAAACAGGAAAGCCTGCGCCTGTAAGTTTTACGCCTAATTCAAAATCAATTAAATTATATTTTGAGGCTAATTCCCAGTGAGGTAATGCTTTCTCATGCAGCGAAGGCTTTTCACCATGTTCAAAGACGACTTCATTGTCTTCCGGTGTTTTGCCTTTGGGAACAGAATGATGAGGTAAATTTGGAATTGTAACTAAAAGCAAATGAATTTGTGCTTCGATAGAAGCGAGCTGATCATCTAATTCTTTTTCTTTTGATTTTAATCCTGCGGTTTGTTGTTTAATGGTCTCGGCCTCGTCTTTTTTACCCTCTTTCATTAGACCACCAATTTTTTTAGCTAAATTATTGGCTTCTGCTTTTATATCATCAGCTTCTTTTTGCGTTTGTTTTCTTTTAGTATCTAATTCAAGAATAGAATCTATAGTAGATTCTGCGTCTTTGAAATTTTTTACCGCCAATTTTTCTAGCGTCTCAGATCTGTTCTCTCGAATATAATTTACTTGTAGCATAAAGTGACCAAAGATAAAATAAAAAAGCCTATCTCGTTTACCGAGACAGGCTTATATATAATGTTGCTGTTCGGATTATGCGTTAGGCACAACCGACACGTAAGACTTATCGTCTTTTTTCTTCTTGAATTGTACAGTACCATCTACTAATGCAAACAAAGTATGGTCTTTACCAATACCTACATTTAAGCCTGGATGGTGCTTTGTTCCACGTTGACGTACAATAATATTACCGGCGATGCAATTTTGACCACCAAATATTTTAATACCTAAACGTTTACTGTGTGACTCTCTGCCGTTTTTCGATGAACCGACGCCTTTTTTATGTGCCATGGTTTACGTTTTTTAATTGGTTATTAATCTTCTTTTTTCTTAGTTGTTTTCTTAGCAGCAGCTTTTTTAGTTGCCGCTTTTTTTGCCGGAGCCTTTTTAGCAGCAGCCTTTTTTACAGGTGCTTTTTCAACAGCCTCTGCAACTTCTGCATTAGCGCCTCTGTGTCTCTTAATCGGACGTTTAACAGCAGGCAAAGCATCCGCCATTTTATCACCTTTTCCTAAAACACCTTGAATAAGGATTTCTGTAAAAGACTGACGGTGGTTGTTCCATTTCTGGTAACCTTTACGGCGCTTTTTCTTGAAAACAATTACTTTATCGCCTTTTAAATGCGATACTACAGTGGCGGCTACTTTAGCGCCATCCACGTTAGGGCTGCCAACCGTTACGGTTCCGTTGTTGTCTAACAATAATACATTGTCAAACTCAACATTAGCACCCTCATTAGCCTCCAGGCGGTGAACATATACTCTTTGTCCACGCTCTACTTTGAACTGTTGCCCGGCTATCTCTACAATTGCGTACATGATGGGTTATTTTATTTTGTTAATAATTTTTTAAAAAGGGATGCAAATCTACGTGAAAAAAGGGATTTTGCCAAATATTATCTCCTGTTTATGAGATATATGCTGAAAATAATGACCAAAACACCAAAAATTTGCCACAAATTAACCGGCTCGCCATCGATCAAACCCCACATAACTGCCACAATAGGAATAAGATACGTGCAAGTAGCTGCAAAAACCGTCCCTGCTTCTTTGATTAATGTGTTGTATACGATAACCGATAAAGCGGTACCCAAAATGGCAAGAATTGAAACATAACCCAAAGAACTTAAGCCATTAGCTTGGTTAGCTATATCGTTAGTAAAATCTGTAAACCCAATTAAGTAAAATAAAGCAATCGGTCCGGTGATTGTGAAAGCCCCGAGAGTTGCCGAAACAGATGAAATTCCTGAAAGATAGTGTTTGATGCCATTTAAACTCAGCGCATAGAAAACGGTAGCCAATACCACAAATGAGCTGTAGATTAAATTACTGGAAGTCTCTCCGCCTTCATTAAATATTAATAAAAATGCAGCTCCAGAAAGACCCGTAAATATGCCAATTATTTGTGCCGGCCTAAAAGTGTTTTTGAACCAAAGGAACCCTATGATGATTGTAAAAAGTGGCGTTAAGGCATTTAACATTCCGGTTAGACTACTGCTAATGTAAGTTTCGGCTTTGGTGAATAGGAACGCGGGAATAAGATTCCCAAAAACACCCATAATTATTAGTCCGGGTAAGTTTTTTTTAAAGTTAATTTTAGGTCGCTTTATATAGAATGGAAATAAAAAAAGTGAGGCAATGCCAATTCTTAAAGCGGCTACTTCATCACTACTAAATGCTTCTAATCCTCGTTTCATTAAAATAAAGGAACTGCCCCAAGTTAAGGAAAGAGCAATGAGAATTACCCATGATTTTGCTGAAACGTTCACGCGACAAAGCTAAGCGAATTAGTGACATTAATCATTGTTGGAAATTATTTTTTCCTGAATTGAAAAATGACAATATATTTGTCGAGTTAAATGAACAGAAACAATAAAATAAAGGGCAGCAAAAAATTTCCTCAATAGGGAAAGGCCGTTTATTTATTAAAATAGCACCAAAGCCTTTCCGAGTGGAGAGGCTTTTTTAATTTATAAATAAAAAGAAAAATGAAAATTGCAGTAGTAGGGGCTACAGGACTAGTTGGCACCAAAATGTTACAAGTATTAGCGGAAAGAAATTTTCCGGTTACTGAATTAATTCCGGTGGCATCAGAAAAATCGGTTGGCAAAGAGATTGAATTTAAAGGTAAAAAATATAAGGTACATTCAATGACAGATGCTATTGCTGCAAAACCGGCTATTGCTTTATTTTCAGCAGGCGGTAATACATCAGCAGAATGGGCGCCAAAATTTGCTGAAGCAGGAACGGTTGTAATTGATAATTCATCTGCCTGGAGAATGGACCCTACAAAAAAATTGGTTGTGCCTGAGGTAAATGCAAGTGTGATTACAAAGGAGGATTTCATTATTGCAAATCCAAATTGTTCAACGATTCAAATGGTTGTTGCTTTAGAGCCATTGCACAAAGCTTTTAAGATAAAAAGAGTTATTGTTTCCACTTATCAAAGTGTTACAGGCACAGGCGTAAAGGCTGTTGATCAAATGATGAATGAAAGAAAAGCAGGGAAGAGCGAAATAATGGCCTATAAATATCCAATTGATTTGAATGTAATTCCGCAAATTGATGTTTTTTTAGATAATGGGTACACCAAAGAAGAAATGAAAATGGTGAACGAAACTAAAAAAATCATGGGAGACGATTCAATTCGCGTTACCGCTACAACAGTTCGTATTCCCGTAATGGGCGGACACAGCGAAAGCTTGAATATTGAATTTGAAAAGGAATTTGATGTAAACGAAGTAATTCAGCTTTTGAAAAAAACGCCTGGAATAATTGTAGAGGACGATATTTCAAATCAAATTTATCCGATGCCAATGAATGCACATGAAAAAGATGAGGTGTTTGTTGGGAGAATTAGAAGAGACGAGACACAGCCAAAAACATTGAACATGTGGGTGGTTGCAGACAACCTTCGCAAAGGAGCTGCAACAAATGCTGTGCAGATTGCAGAGTATATAGTGAAGAACAATATTTATAATTGGTAAAATAATTCCTATTTTTAAGTATGATTACAATGCCTTTTAATTTTAAGCAATGGATTGATGACAATCGTCATTTGCTTAAGCCGCCCGTTAATAACAAAGTAGTTTACAAAGACGCAGAATTTATTGTGATGGTAGTTGGTGGACCAAATTCCAGAAAAGACTATCACTACAATGAAAGTGAAGAGTTCTTTTATCAGTTAGAAGGAGATATTATTGTTCAGGTACAAATTGATGGAAAAATGAAAGAAGTGCCAATTAAAGAAGGCGAAATCTTTTTATTGCCGCCAAAAATTCCTCATAATCCAAGAAGATTTGAAAACACCATTGGCTTGGTAATTGAGAGAAGAAGACATGATTCTGAAAAAGATGGTTTATTATGGTTCTGTGAAAAATGTAATAACAAATTACACGAAGTGTATTTTAAATTGGAAGATATTCAATCGCAGTTTCAGGTAGAATTTAAAAGATATTATAACGACAAAGACCTGTGTACTTGTAAAAATTGTGGTGCCGTAATGGAACCGCCACCTACTATTGCATAAATAATTTAAGCCTCCATCGGAGGCTTTTTTTATTTTATTAAAACTTGAAAAGCCCTAACTTTATCTGACATTATGAGCAGAAAAGATAGTTTCATTAAGTGCATCCAGGAAGGCTATGCAGTAAAGGGAGAATCCCTTTACTTAGGCGCTTCAATCTTAGATAGAGAAATTTTAAGCGAAGCTGAAATTCAAATCCCAACAAAAACCTTAAATCGTCATGGTCTTATAGCCGGCGCAACAGGAACAGGTAAAACCGTTACGCTTCAAATTATTGCTGAGTCGATGTGCCAAGCCGGCATTCCGGTTTTGTTAATGGATTTGAAAGGCGATTTAAGCGGCCTGGCAAAAGAGGGAAGTTTAAATGCGAAAATTGAAGAGCGGCACAAAGCTATCGGCAAACCTTTTGAGGCAAACGCAACAACAATTGAGTTTCTTTCATTATCAAACCAGCCTGGAGCAAAATTAAGAGCTACGGTGTCTGAATTTGGTCCGGTATTGTTTTCTAAAATCCTTGATTTAAATGACACGCAAAGTGGCATCGTTGCCATTCTTTTTAAATATGCAGATGACAAAAAACTTCCTCTGCTGGATTTAAAGGATTTTAAAGCCTTATTGCAATATGCAGGTGACGAGGGGAAAGAGGAAATACAAAAGCAATACGGTAATATTACTCCTGCCAGTTCATCAACAATTCTTCGAAAAATCATTGAACTTGAAAGCCAGGGAGCTGAGCAGTTTTTTGGAGAATTAAGTTTTGACGTAAATGATTTAGTAAGACTTGACAGTGAGGGAAAGGGGATTGCTTCAATCATTCGTTTGACAGATATTCAAGATAAACCAAAACTATTTTCAACTTTCATGTTGTGTTTGTTGGCGGAAATTTATGGCAGTTTTCCGGAGGCTGGAGATTTGGACAAACCAAAATTGTGCATTTTTATTGACGAAGCGCATTTAATATTTAATGAAGCTTCAAAGGCATTGTTAGAACAAATAGAATCAATTATAAAATTAATTCGCTCGAAAGGTGTAGGAATTTTCTTTTGTACCCAGAATCCCAGTGATGTTCCCGATGCTGTGTTATCACAGCTAGGATTAAAGGTACAGCATGCTTTACGGGCGTTTACAGAAAAAGACAGAAAAGCCATTAAGAGGACAGCAGAGAATTACCCTATTTCTGAATTTTATAAAACAGATGAATTGTTAACCAGTATTGGAATAGGGGAGGCGTTAGTAACCGGATTAAATGAGAAAGGGATTCCAACTCCATTAGCAGCAGTACACTTAAAGGCACCGGCAAGCAGAATAGGAGTTTTGAATTCACAAGAAATTGCTGGAGTAACTGCAAAAAGTCAGGTAATATCAAAGTATAATCAAATAATAGATAGAGAAAGTGCCTACGAAATTTTAAATGAAAAATTGGATGAGATTAGTGAGGAAAATTCTAACAAAGAACCCAAGTCTAAAAAAACCGAAAAATCTACGATAGAAAAAATGAGCGAGAATACAATGGTCAGACAAGTGGGAAGAACTGTTGTACGAGAAATCACAAGAGGCTTATTAGGTGTATTAGGATTGGGAGGCAGCACAAGAAGAAGAAAATCAAAATGGTTTTAACGTAACGAAAATGAATTATAGAATAAATACTTTTGAAGAGTACCAAAGGAATTATCAAGAGAGCATCGAGAATCCTGAAAAGTTTTGGGATGATGTTGCAAACAATTTCACATGGTTTAAGAAATGGAGTAAAACACTTGTGTGGGACTTTAATGATTATAACTGTAAATGGTTTTTGGACGGAAAATTAAACATCACTTATAATTGCATAGACAGGCATTTACCCAAAAAAGCTAATGATGTTGCTTTTATATGGGAGTCTAATTTTGAAGACAGAGATTCAAAGATAATTACTTATCAAGAATTACATGATGAGGTTTGTAAATTAGCCAATGCTTTAAAAAGCTTAGGTGTAGAAAAAGGGGACAGAGTTTGTATCTATCTTCCAATGATTCCCGAAGCTGTTTATGCCATGTTGGCTTGCGCCAGAATTGGAGCCGTACACTCAGTTGTCTTTGCCGGATTTTCTGCTTCTGCTTTAGCGGGAAGAATTCAAGACAGTGAATGTAAAGTCGTTTTAACTTCTGATGGTTCATATAGAGGAGAAAAAGAATTGAATTTAAAATCGGTAGTAGATGAAGCGTTAGAAAGTTGTTCAAGCGTTAAAAACACATTAATATTTAAGCACACTAATTCAAACATTTCATTAAAAAATAATAGAGACATTATTTGGCAAGATTTGGTTTCAAATCAAGAGGCAAAGTGCGAGCCCACTATCATGGATAGCGAGGCCGAATTATTTATCTTATATACATCCGGTTCTACCGGAAAGCCCAAAGGAGTTGTTCATACGTGCGGAGGCTACATGGTTTACACGGCCTATACTTTTTCCAATGTGTTTCAATATAATGAAGGAGATGTTTATTGGTGCACCGCGGATGTAGGTTGGATAACCGGCCATTCTTACATTACTTACGGACCATTATTAAATGGCGCCACATCTATCTTGTTTGAAGGAGTACCGACATATCCGGATGCAGGACGATTTTGGAAGATTGTAGACAAACATAAGGTTACTCATTTTTATACTGCGCCTACGGCAATCAGAGCATTAGAAGCAGCAGGATTAAAATTCGTAGAACCATATAGACTGAATTCTTTGAAAGTTTTAGGTAGTGTAGGGGAGCCAATAAATGAAGAAGCCTGGCAATGGTATCATGATCATATCGGTAAAGGTGAATGTCCGATAGTTGATACATGGTGGCAAACTGAAACCGGCGGGATATTGATTTCTCCCTTGGCGGGTATTACAAAAGAAAAACCAAGTTACGCGACATTGCCTTTGCCCGGAATACAACCAATACTGGTCGATGAGAAGGGAAATGAAATTACAGGCAACAATGTTGAAGGAAATCTTTGCATAAAATTTCCATGGCCATCAATTATACGAACCACATATGGCGATCATGATCGTTGTAAGCAAACATATTTTGCTGCTTATAAAGGATTGTACTTTACAGGTGATGGATGTAAAAGAGGCGAAAACGGTTATTACAGAATAACCGGCCGTGTGGATGATGTGATGAATGTTAGTGGTCATAGAATTGGAACAGCAGAAGTTGAAAGCGCAATAAACATGCATGCTGATGTTGTAGAAAGCGCAGTTGTAGGATTTCCGCACGACATCAAAGGGCAAGGGATTTATGCCTATGTGATAAGCCCTGCGGGAAGATCAGATGATGATGTTTTAAAAAAGGAAATATTAGCTGAGGTTACTAAGATTATTGGACCTATTGCAAAACCGGATAAAATTCAGTTTGTATCTGGCTTACCAAAAACCAGGAGCGGAAAAATTATGCGACGTATTCTAAGAAAAGTTGCAGAAGGAGATATCTCAAATTTGGGAGATACAAGTACTTTATTAGATCCTAGTGTAGTAGAGGAGATAAAATCTGGCAGAGTTTAGAGCTAGAAAAATCGCACACTTAATCTATACAAGTGTGCGTTGAATGAGTAATGGTAAGTCATTTCTACTGAGCTCAATGACCAACTTGAATAATTCGGACACTGAGCCTGTCGAAGTGTGCGCTGAACGAATCATGGTAAGTCTTTTCGCTGAACTCTACGACTGGCAACTACTACCTCAACTTAGCGCCCTTCATGCTGTACCAAGGATGAACTTCTACGATTAATCTTCCCGCTTTAACAGCAGGATCTGATTCTGCCAAAGACTTAACGGTTTCCAAATTTTCAACATTATAAACGCAAATGCCTTTTAACTTTGTATCGTCCATCATTGGTCCGGCTAAATCCATTTTTCCTTCATTGTACATTTTAGTTAGGTGAGCCATATGTCCTTTTTGAATTTCGGCAGCCGTTGCAGAGTCTTGACTTCTATTTGGACCCTCTTTAAGAAAAACTAAAAAGTAAGTTTTCATTTCTTCTTTATCTAGTGACTCAGAATGTTTTTTTTCTTGACTCATAACAGGAAAACTTAGAGTAAATATAAAAAGTAATAGTATTAATTTTCGCATCATTTTCTTTTTTTATTTGTTGATGTTTTCGTTTTTACTGAAATTTTCTTTTTTTTAGCAACAACTTTCTTAATAGGACTTTTAATTGTTTTTACTGCAGGTTTTTTTACAGATGTTTTTTCTTCTTTCTTATTCTCCTGCCATGTTTTGTAAATATTTTGTTGATTGGGTTTAAACGCCGGTTGTCTTCTTAAGGGTTCACATGCTTTTAAAGAATCATGGCATTCTTTTGGAAGTTGTTGATAAAGCTTGGTTCCTTCTGTTTTCCATTTTATCATAGCATCACTAACATCTTTTATTTCTTTTCCCGGATTACCAACAACAATTTTTCTTTTTTTAATAATTGTATTGGCAGTAATAAAGCATAAAGCACCTACAATACATTCATCACCAACAATAACGTTATCCATTATAACACTGTTCATTCCTATTAATGAGTTTTCACCTATCGTAGCGCCGTGAATAATTGCCCCATGCCCGATGTGTGCACCTTTTTTCAGTAATACGGTTGTGCCGGGAAACATATGAATGGTACAATTCTCTTGTACATTGCAACCGTCTTCAATAATTATTTCACCCCAATCTCCTCGAATGGCAGCACCAGGACCAATATAAACATCAGCGCCAATTGTAACGTTTCCTGTTACCGTAGCGTTGGGGTGTACAAAGGCGCTTGGGTGAACAACTGGTTTATAACCATTAAATTCAAAAATATTTGCCATAATTAATTTACTTTTTGTTTGCCAGAAGACATCATTAAATATGTTTTAATTAACTCGTCCAAATCTCCATCTAGTACACTCTCGGCATCTGTAATTTTCAATTCAGTTCTATGATCGTTAACCATTTTATAAGGATGAAGCACATAGCTGCGGATTTGTGATCCCCATTCTATTTTCATTTTGCCATCTTCAATTGCCTGACGTGACTCACTGCGTTTACGCATTTCCATTTCATATAACTGTGACTTCAACATTTGCATAGCACGCTCTCTGTTGGCTAACTGACTTCTTTCAACCTGACAAACAACAACTATTCCTGTAGGCTTATGCAATAACTGAACTTTGGTTTCAACTTTGTTAACATTCTGTCCACCCGCGCCACCACTTCTTGCAGTTGACATTTCAATATCGTTCGGTTTGATATCAATCTCAATCCGTTCATCTACCATTGGATAAACATAAACAGAAGCAAAAGAAGTATGTCTTTTTGCATTAGCATCAAAAGGGCTTATTCTTACTAACCGATGTACGCCGTTTTCGCCTTTTAGATAGCCGTATGCAAATGGCCCTTCAATTTGAAGAGAAACAGATTTAATCCCGGCAACATCACCACCATTATAATCAAGTTCGGTTACTTTGTATCCTTTGCTTTCTGCCCACATCAAATACATCCTCATTAACATACTTGCCCAGTCGCAACTTTCCGTTCCGCCGGCGCCGGCGTTAATTTGAAGTACACAATTTAGCTGGTCTTCCTCGCTGCTGAGCATGTTTTTAAACTCAACATCTTCAAGTTGCTTTAAAACCTTTTCGTACTGTTCTTGCGTTTCTTGCTCTGATGCTTCCCCTACTTTGAAAAATTCATACAAAGTATTAAGGTCATCTATTTCTTTACATAGATTGTCGTAATCCGTTACCCAACCTTTTTTAATTTTTAATTCGGCAAGAATTTGCTCAG
>JBFWYJ010000071.1:0-11103 GCA_050186555.1 Bacteroidia bacterium | reverse complement strand
TTATAGACGAAGTGAGTATTGTACCGATAAAGGATTCAAATGAATGTGATTGTAATAAATTAAAGTTGATTAAGGATCTTCCTAACAATTACGAAATGGCAAGTATTAATCCAATTGTTTTAAAGAACATTCATTTTAATTCTGGAAAATCTGAATTATTGCCAAACTCAGATAAAGAATTAGATAGATTGGTTAGCTACTTAAAATTCAATCAGACACTAATAGTTGAAATTAATGGGCATACAGATAGTTTGGGAAATATCTCTCAAAATATGAAACTCAGTGAACAAAGAGCAAAAGCTGTATACAATTATTTAATATCCAAGGGAATAGATAGTAAAAGACTAGTATTTAAAGGCTATGGTAGTTCTCAACCAAAGCACCCTAATAATTCTGAAAAAAACCGTGAGATAAACAGAAGGGTGGAAATATTATTTAAAAAGTAAGCCACCTGTTGTATACCCCCCTCTAAGCGTAGTTGTAAACTACGCTTAGAGGGGGTATATAAAACTACACAAAGTTATTCCAATTAAGTCGTTATATTCGAGCTATGAAGATTAATCAAATTATATATAATGATATTATGGCCATAAAATAAACTAATAAAACTCAGAAAAATAGAAATGAAAATATCGTACAGAATAATAATAAGTTTTACTGGTTTAATCCTATGCCTCTTAATATTAAGTTCTTGTAAAGGAAAGGAGATGGAGTTCGTTTACAATAATGGAAATTTATTTTTAAGTGATGAAAGATATGGCATACAAAGTGGAGAGATTTGGTATGATACAATAATTGTGAATTATGAAAATTTTCAAGATACGGTCCATATTTTAGAATCAATTCCTATAGAAACAATTAAGTCTTTAGGTACTAAATCAATTTGTAATTTTTCGATAACAGATAAAAGGAGTCAGAATTTGGTAATGGATGTTTATTCATTTTATCTTATTCTGAACCGTGATACAATAATTAAAGTTTTTCCTTTGCGGTTATAGAATCTTTAGTAAGATAGATTTTGAATCAATCAAGGTTCAAACCACCCACTAAGCGTAGTTGTAAACTACGCTTAGTGGTAGGGAGAAGGCGGGGGATGAGGCTCAATCCAATAAATTCCTTACTTTAGCGTTAATAGATTGCTGCAATCTTGAGAAACCTTTTAAAAATAATTCTCCCAAAATTTTTCATCAATTTCCTGAAGGAAATTAAACGTAAATCCAAATACAAACAACTGGATAATTTAAGAGAGAAGGGTGAAATTGTAAGCAAAGACAGCATTAAGAAAGCACTGAATTCAGCCGGAATAAAAGAAGGCGATGTCTTAATGGTGCATTCTTCTTTAAGCAGTTTGGGTTATGTTGATGGTGGAGCAGAGACTGTTATTTCTGTTTTAATGGCATTAATCGGTGACAAAGGCACTTTAATGATGCCTTCTTTTCCGGGCATTGGTTTTAATTACGATTATCTTAAATCCAATCCGATATTTGATATAAATCAAACACCCTCAAAAATGGGCGCCATTACAGAAGTCTTTAGAAAGATGAATGGCGTGAAACGCAGTTTTCATCCCACAGATGCGGTTTGTGCTTTTGGTCCGCAAGCTGATTATTTAACCAATGACCATTTTAATCAACTTACGCCTTACAATGAACATAGTCCTTTTAGGAAACTGGAACTGCTCAATGGCAAAATTCTATTATTGGGTACCAAATTAGAACATGTTACCAATTTCCACACACCGGAAGATGCTATTCCTGATTTTAAATATCCTGTTTATGCTAATGAAGTATTGGAAGTTAAAATGATTGATGAGAAAGGTGTTCAACATCTAATGAAAACCAAGGTGCATAATAAAACCATGTCCAAACTAAGAAAATGCAATCAGATGGAGCAGCATTTTTCAAGTGCAGGGTTTTATCATTCATTTAAAGTGGGTAAGGCTAATTGTGCTATCATAGAGGCTAAAGCGATGCATGAATGGCTGATTGAGAATTACAAAAAAGGTATCACCATGTATACGCCTAATGGCGAAGAACTAAGTTTATCATGAAAATTCATCTAAGTTTTGATTACGAGTTGTTCTTTGGTGCTCATAGCGGGAGTATCCAAAAATGCATGATAGAACCAACCAATCAACTCAGAGAGATTTCAAAAAAATACAAGGTGCCTTTTGTCTTTTTTGTTGACGCTGGCTATTTGGTAGCATTAAAACGTCATGCTGATATTGAAAAATGCAAAAACGATTATGAAACAGTTGCTTCCCAGATTAAAGTTTTACATGAAGAGGGACATGAAATAGCACTTCATGTACATCCACACTGGGAGGATAGTCATTTTGTAAATGGTGAATGGCAAATCAATACCAAAAGATACAAGCTGGCCGACTTCAACAAAGAAGGTGCTCATTCCATCATTTCAAAATACCATTCGGCTTTAAAAGAAATAACAGGAACGGCTTGTAAATCTTATCGGGCAGGAGGTTGGTGCATTCAGCCATTTGAACACATTAAAGAAGTATTGCAGAAGGAAGGCATTCTAATTGATAGCAGCGTTTATCCGGGTGGATTTCATGATTCCTCTGCGCATTCCTATGATTTTAGAACTGCTCCAATTAAGCCTGAATGGCAATTCGAAAAGGATTGTTGCACTGAAGTACATAACGGAAGTTTCAAGGAAATTGCCATTACCAGGGATATAATAAAACCTTTCTTTTATTGGAACTTATACTTTAAAATGAAGTCGCAGCCTTCTTATTTTAAGCCTATTGGCGATGGTTCTTGGCTAAAAGATAAAAAGAAAATCTATAAGCAATTTTATTCTTCCACCAATCATTTTGCCTGTGCTGATGGTTATTTCGCTTCCAGATTAAAATCCATACTTAAAAGACTTGAAAGGAAGAACGAAAATAGGATGATGGTCTTAAGCCATCCAAAATCGCTGGCACTTTGTTCTTTTGTGTTGTTGGAAGAATTTATTGTACATGCAAAGAAAAATACACACGAGTTTGTAACTTTAAAGCAGTAATGAGTCTGGAAGTAATTCCACATAGCAAAATCGATTTTAATAAATGGGATACTGCCATTCTTAATTCTAAGAATCCTTTAGTATTTGCCATGTCGTTTTATTTGAATGCTACTTGTCCGACCTGGGATGCTTTGATTATAGATAACTACAGAGTCGTTTTTCCATTAACCAGAAATCGCAAATGGGGACTGAATTATCTGTATCAACCACCCTTCACCCCTCAATTAGGTACTTATGGGGATTATAAAATGTCCGATTTGCACAAAGTTTATGATTACTTAAAGAATCACTTTGAGTACATCGATATTGAATTTAACCATAAGATAAAAGCAGATAAGCCTTATAAAATCGGAACAAAGAGAACATTCATAATTGAAACTAAAGAACCCAAATTCAATACCAACACCAAACGAAACATTAAGAAGGCCGAAAATGCCGGTATAGAAATTCATGAAGTAAATAATGAAACTGAGATCAAAGTATTGTTGAAAGAGCATTTATTGCCCTGGCTTTCAAAAGAACTTAAAATTCCAAATGACCACTTATTGCTGTTTAAAAAGCTAATTGAAAGTGCAAATGAGAGAAAAGCTTTGAAGACATTTAATGCCATTGACTCAAATGGGCAATTAAAGGCATTTGCTTTCTTCATCTTTAATAAGAATCACGCTGTTTATTTAAAGGGTATGACCATTTCAAAAAGAGATTCGCTTGGAAGTATGCATAAATTGATGGCAACCGCTATCAATTATTTTGGAGATAAAGTAGCAGTGTTTGATTTTGGAGGAGGAAACAGTAAAAATTTAGCAGAGTTTTATAAAGGTCTTGGAGGGAAAGAAAAGGAATACCCAACTTTAAAAGTTAATAAATTGCCATTGCCTTTGCGATTGATAAAGAAATAAATCTTTGATTTGTAGTTATAAGATTTGAAACTTTTAATTTTAACACAGTATTTTCCGCCTGAAGTAGGGGCGCCTCAAAACAGGTTGTTTGAGCTGGCCACCCGTTTGCAAGATAATGGGGTAGAAGTGACTGTTTTAACTGCCATGCCTAACTACCCTCAAATGAAAATTTATGAAGGGTATGAAGGAAAAAGCTATCACTATGAGGAAATTGGTGGATTAAAAGTTCATCGCACGTCAATTCATATTCCAAAATCAAAGTCAATTATTGAACGCTTAAAGAATTATTTCTCTTTTGTTAATTCGAGCGCAAGGATTGGCAGAAAGAAACTGGAGATTCATTACGATTTTTTATTGTGTGAGTCACCTCCACTTTTTTTAGGTTATTCGGCCATGTTTTTAGCGAGACAAAAAAAAGCCAGGCTTATTTTTAACGTTAGCGATCTTTGGCCTGAAAGCGCAGAAAAGTTAGGAGTAGTAACCAATAAAAATTTACTGGGAATGGCTTACAGACTGGAAGCGAAGCTTTACAGAAAGTCTGTATTAGTTACAGGACAAACGCAAGGTATTTGTGAGAACATTAATCATCGTTTTCCTAATGTGCCTACCTATTGGTTACCTAACGGGGTAGATGTTTCATTTTACAATCCTGATAGCATGCCATCAAACGATTGGCGAGTAAGGAATGGCTTTAAAGAAGAGGATTTTATCATTTTGTATGCAGG
This sequence comes from Bacteroidia bacterium, assembly GCA_050186555.1. GTDB lineage: Bacteria > Bacteroidota > Bacteroidia > B-17B0 > Aurantibacillaceae > Aurantibacillus. Next base: position 6,455 of record JBFWYJ010000071.1, on the reverse strand, counting down.
TATTATTGGTATAGCACAGGGACTTGAAGTTTTACTTCAAGCATCACTTCAGCTTCCTAAAGAATCAAAGATTAAAATAGTTTTGCTTGGCAGTGGTCCGGAGAAAGACCGTTTGATTGGGTTGAAGCATCAATTACAGGCAGATCGGATTGAATTTCTGGAGGGTTAAATAAAAATGACATGCCGGCTGTTTTGAAATCCGTTAATGCTTCTGTTATTCCGCTAAAGAAACTTGATTTATTTAAAGGCGCTATTCCTTCTAAAATATTTGAAAATCTGGTAATGAAATTGCCTGTAATTTTAGCAGTAGATGGAGAAGCACGTAAACTATTTGTGGAGCAGGGCAAATGCGCCATTTATGTCGAGCCGGAGAACATTGATATGATGGCGAAAACCATGTCCGAGTTAGAGAATAATATTGATTTGCAGAAGACATTAGGTGAAGCCGGTCGAAAATACGTGAACGATAATTTTAACAGAGATTCAATAGCAAAAGCCTTTTATCAAAAACTGATTCAGATTTCATGAGTCTCGAAAAAGACATAGAGAATCAGTATGCCAAGCGCGAATCAAAAGCAGGCTTGTACGGAGAAAACAGTTACACAATAGCGGTTCGTGATGAATTAAAATCTGCTATTAAAGCCATGTTATCTGAAAATGGTCTCAATACTTTATCAGATATTTCCTTGCTTGAAATTGGCGCCGGACATGGTGCTAATGCCGGTTTACTAACTGATATTGGATTTAAACTATCCAATTTGTCCTTCAATGAATTATTACCCGACAGAATTAAAGTTTTGCATGAGCGTTACCCCGAGAATCCTATTTTTGAGGGGAATGCCATTGAGATAGATTTCAAAAATAAATACGATATCGTTCTTCAATCCACAGTATTTACATCCGTATTGAATAATGAGGAACGAAAAAAGTTAGCTAATAAAATGTGGGATTTGCTTAAAGAAGGCGGCTTCATTTTATGGTATGATTTTATTTACAACAACCCTTCCAATAAAGAGGTTAGAAAAGTAAGTCCCGACGAGATCAAACAGCTTTTTCCTTCTGCTAAACAAATTCAAACAAAAAAGATAACCCTTGCTCCACCAATTGGAAGAAAAATTGGGAAGTTGTATGGCTTTTTCAATATCCCACTTCTCCGCACACACGTTGTTGCTTTAATAAAAAAATAACAGGTTTATTAAACAGCATGTTTTAAAACTTTATGGTATTTAGCGTACTATTTTACTTGCATATCTGTAATTTAGTATATCGTGAATCAAAGTGTAAATAGAAGAGAAGCCTTTCAGTACTTTTTTCCGGTATTCATAGCCTTTTTGTTACCGTTTGGCAATGCCTTAACATCTCCTTTAATTGGCATTTGGTTCATCTATTCTTTAATATTTGGCCGATTTGCTTATAATAAGTCAGGATGGAAAAACTCCTGGTTATGGATTCTTATTGGTTATTTCGTTTTAACATTAGGTTCTAATTATTTGAATTTTAATCAGGATGACCCAATCAGTTCTGTCGAAGTCAAATTGTCGTTTTTATTTTTTCCAATTCTATTTTTCTTGTTTAAGATTAATGAAAATGTTTTTAAGAGAATCATCTCCGGTTTTATTAGCGGGGTGATGTTCGCATCTCTTTTCTGTTTAGGAAGAGGATTGTTTTATTGGCTGCAAGGGGATCCTTCGCATCTTTATTATTCTAAGTTTTCCTACTTCATACATAGCGCCTATTTTGCCATGTATTTAAATTTAGCAGTTTTGTTAATTGCACTTTTCTATTTCAAGTGGTTTGCAGGCAATAAATTTTACTTCAGATTTTCAATTGCTTTAATCATTTTCTTCGGATTGGTCATTTTTTTGTGTGCTTCAAAAATTGGAATTGCCTTATTTTTTTTACTAACCCTGTTGTTTATTATCATTCATTATAGAAAGCAAATAGCGGTTAAATATTATGTCATCGGTTTTGCATCGCTTTTTGCTATGTGTTTGTTGGTGTATTTTACTCTTCCTGAAGTGTTTGAGCGATTAAAATCTGTTTCTGTTGTAACCAAAGATTCTATCAATAAAGAATCAACAGAAAGTTCTTCTGTTAGAGTTTTGATTTGGGAAGAGTGTTGGGAAATCATTAAGGAAAACCCAATAACAGGAGTCGGAGTTAGTCAGGTTAATCCCATTTTATACAAGTCGTATGAAGAACACGGCATAACCGGGGCATTTGATAAAAAATTGAATGCTCATAATCAGTTTTTCCAAACTTGGATTGGATTAGGAATATTGGGACTTGGACTGTTATTGATGCAAACTTTTGGATTAGCAGCGTTTGGTTGGATGAAGAGAAATAAAGTCCTTATTTATTTTGGCTTGCTCTGTGGTATTAATTTTTTGGTAGAAAGCATGCTGCAAACGGCTGCAGGCACTGTCTTTTTTGTTTACTTTTTATGTTTGTTTATAGTTTATGATGAATCGAAGTATAGTTAGCGGGATAATTGCATTGGTTTTTTCATTTTGTTTAAATGCACAGAATGATAATTTTTTATGGCCATTAGAATCTAAATATGTTCCGTCAGGTAATTATGGTGAATTGCGTCCCAATCATTTTCACGCAGGATTGGATTTTGGTACGCATGGAAGATATAATGCTCCTGTCTATGCAACGATGAAGGGTTATGTGTCTCGCATTAAAGTGAGTGATGGCGGTTACGGGCGAGCGATCTATTTAACACACCCAAATGGTAAAGTCACCTTATATGCGCATCTGAATAAGTACATGCCTAAGGTTGAAAAATTTATCCTTGAAGAACAATTAAAAAAGAAATCCTTTGAGGTGGAAATATATCCTGAGCCCGGAACATTTACTGTTAATGCCGGTGATGTGATTGCTTATTCAGGAAATAGTGGTTCTTCAACTGCTCCGCATTTGCATTATGAGATAAGGGATGAAAAAACTGAAGTACCGTTAAATCCGGCACTGTACTATAAAATAGATGATAAAATTGCTCCCGTTGTTAACTATATGGCGATTTACAATTTATCGGATACAACATCCCCAAGAGTAATTACATATTATAAGTTAATAAAATCCGGAAACGATTATAAGCTAAAAGATGATTCTATTACTGTAAACAATTCAATCATTGCTTTTGGTGTTTCCGGTTTTGATAAAATGTTTGCCAATGGGGGAGTAAACAATATTTACAGCGTAGAAATGTATTACGATGATATTTTCTTTTATAAGCATGTTTTGGATAATGTTCCTTTTAATGATACGCGTTATGTAAATGAGTTCTCTGAGATTTATGAGAAGAAAAAATTCCAGAGATTGTTTATTCCAACACTTTATCCTGAAGGGATGTACAAAAGAGTAGGGAATAAAGGAAGGATATTCTTAATGGATGGTAAATACCATCAAATTAAAATGAAATTCCTGGATGAATCAGGAAATGAATGCTCTTTGTCCTTTTATATTAAAGCCACAAAGAAGAATTATTTTGAGAAACCAATCATTAATGGAGATGCATTTGCCGATTGTCGTCAAGATTTCATGTATGGAAGGAAAGGCTTACAGATTTTTATTCCGGCCAATACGCTTTATAATTCAACACCTGTTATATTTGAAAACACCTTAAATACAAGCGGTAAATTATTAATTCTCCCTTTTAGCGCCAATCTGAGAAGTACAGCAATCGTTGGATTTGAAATTCCAAAGAAGTTCAAGCCATTTAAACACTCATTAGTTTTTAAAAGCAACGAGAGCTTATTTTTACCAATTGTCAAAGGAGATTCGGTTTTCTATTCTGTTAAAAGCTTTGGTGCTTTTCTTCTGGATGTGGATACCATCGCACCTAAAATCCAATGTGAAGTGAACGGGTCCAAATTGAAATCAAAATATTTAAAGCGAATAACTTTTAAAATCTATGACAATCTAAGTGGATTAGACAATTACAATTTGTATTTGAACGGCGAATGGGTGCTGGCTTCGTACGATACCAAAAGTCGCAGATTGAGTTACGATTTTGACAGTTCCATCAAGAAAGGCAAAAATGAATTCAAAGTTGTTTGTACAGATTATTGCAAGAATAAGTCTGAAGAAATTATTTATTATACCAAGTACTGATCGGGCAATTTAATCCCGGTATTAAATAACAAATCCAGTACAGATAAATTGGGAACAAAATCAAATTTTTCTTTAAAGGTTTGATAATAGGGCATAGCCAGTATTTTTTCTATGTCTTTATTATCAATCATTTGTTTAGGATGTATTTTACCTCTTAAATCAAGCCAATTGTCCTTTACTTGATTTGTCTCGATATAAGTCTCGCTTAGACTTATTTGTGACTTAATTCGAAATACTTTTTTAAGCCACTCTAATTGCTGCATGTTGTAATCAATCAAATATTTGTATGGCTTATCATAAAACACGGCAATTTCTTCTTCCAAAAAAGAAAAGAAAGGTGAATTATTGTAGGCGCTTATAATGGCTCTCCAATGTTCACTGCGCCATTTCTCTGCCTCAGAAATTTGAATGTCCTTTACAGGTGTTTTACCGGAGTGCTTTACAACTGGAATACTTAAAGTAAGCGGCCCATTTGCGCTTAATATATTTGTTCGTGTTCTAAATGATTGCTTTTCGTAATTAACATATTGATCAATGATAATTTCAGGTGCATTAATCAGGTAGAAAAAATAATGTAGGTTCGGCCAATACGCCGTGTCAAGTATTACCGATTCTTTATTCATTAATTACCCGTACAGTTCTGCCTTCAATTTGATAATCCGGTATGTATCCCCAGTTTCTGCAATCCATTCCGTTATCACGGTTATCACACATAAAGAAATAATAATTGTGCTTTACTTCATATTGCTTTGCGGCAACGCCATTGATTAAGATTTTATCTTCATCAACTTTAATGGTGTTCTTTTCGTTTTCGTGTATCAAATGGAAGTATAAATAAATATTAGAGGTGTCTATTTGTAATACATCTCCTTTCTTTGGGATATAAATTTTCCCAAATTGATCTTTGTTCCAAGCATACTTATCTGCATAAGGAAAAACACTTGGGTCTTTTAATCCCGGCTTCTCAAAGCGACTGGTGATGTTTTTAAAAATGTATTTCTGTTTTAAGCTATCCAGTTGGAATTTTGAAAGCGTTAAGCTGTATTTGTTGGATTTTGACACTATTCCGCCTTCTGTAATTCGAAGCCTTATCAATAGATTGCTATCTATTTTTCCGCTGTCTAAATCCAGAAAATAATTGTATTTCACATTTTTTTCTTCAAGCGCCTTACCGTTTCTATGCACAATTTTGTCTATGATTTCGAGACTGTCTCCGGGACCGGCAATTACGCGCTGAATGGCCATTCCATCAAAGTTTAACGTGTCGTTATCAGGAATTTTATACAAACATACATCTCCAATTTTATAATTGGCATTGAATTTATCAATTAATACAATATCGTTTTCTTTCAGAAATGGACGCATTTCATCTCCGCCAACTTTGTATAAATCAAAGAAAAACTGTTTGATAAAAACAAATAGAAACCATGAAAGCACAAAAAGTAATCCTATGCGAACTACAGGAATTGAATAGACTTTACTGTTTCGAATCCTTTTTAACGGCATTTTCTTTTCGCTTACGGTTCCATTTACTTAAACCCCAAATAGCGAGAATAGTTGCAATAAACGGGATTTTTATAGAATGTAATTCACCATCATCAACATAACAAAGGAAACGATTCCAGCGGTATTTCCCGGATTTGCTGTCTTTGAAAAAGCTTTTTACAAAAGATTCACCACTTACAGGATTATTCTCTTCGTACTTGATACTTAACCAAATAAAGAAGGGTGAGCCAACAACGTGATCAAAGGGAACCAACCCCCAACTGCGACTATCTGCACTGTTGTGACGGTTATCTCCCATCATGAAATAATAATCCTGTTTGAATTTATAGGAAGTAATTGGATTACCATCATATAGCACCTGTCCACCGCTTTTGGTTATATGATGAATGCCATCATCATATGTACTCATTACTTTTTCATATAAACAAACGTTGTGCGTATCAATATTAATTGTTAAACCTGCTTTAGGAATAATCAATGGTCCAAAGTTGTCATTGTTCCAGGCGTAAGCCGGGTTATGCGGGAAAATTGTTATTTCTCTTTCATTGGCACGGTCATTTTTTCTAGTAACAGAAACCACGCCTTCCAGCTTGGAAATTTCTTCAGATACTTCCTTGGTCATGTTTAATTTATAAACCATGGTGTCTTTAGAATAAGCGGCTAATTCTACTTCTGTAGCGTAGATATCATACTTATCTAATAATTGAAGATTAGACAATGATGTTCTGCCATTTTTCAATTTAATTTCAGTTCCAAATAGCGCACCTGCTGTTTTTACATAATAGAAATGTTGCGCCTTTTTTGGTTGCTCTTGCAACTTACCATCAATA
>JBFWYJ010000070.1:0-11265 GCA_050186555.1 Bacteroidia bacterium | reverse complement strand
GGGCCTTATATTGAGGCAAGTGCCGGAGTAGAAAATATACTGAAAGTATTCAGAATAGATGCCCTTTGGAGATTAACATACAGAAGAGAGCGTGTGATTGATAACTTTGGTGTAAAGTTCACCTTCCAATTCATGTTATAAATTCTTAACACCTAAAAACGTAAGGCTAAGCAAAAAAACACGATGTTTGATTATGATTCTAAGGTCAGATAATTTAGTAAAAAAGTACAAAAGTCGTACGGTCGCCAATAATGTAAGCGTTGAAGTTGCGCAGGGAGAAATTGTAGGATTACTTGGTCCGAATGGTGCTGGAAAAACTACTTCATTTTATATGATTGTTGGGATGATTAAACCTAACAGTGGAAAAATATATTTGGATGATAGAGATATTACCAACGAACCAATGTACAGAAGGGCGCAGTTAGGTATTGGTTATTTACCTCAGGAAGCATCCGTTTTTAGAAAATTAAGCATAGAAGACAACCTTAGAGCTGTTTTAGAAATGACAAAGCTTACTAAGAAGGAACAAGAAGCAAAAGTTGAAACATTATTGGATGAATTTTCGTTGCAACATGTAAGAAAAAATTTAGGTGATCAATTAAGTGGTGGAGAAAGGAGAAGAACGGAAATTGCAAGGGCCTTGGCTACCGATCCAAATTTCATTTTATTGGACGAACCATTTGCAGGTGTTGATCCAATTGCGGTAGAAGATATACAGTCTGTTGTTAGAAAATTGAAAGACAAAAATATTGGTATATTAATTACCGACCATAACGTACATGAAACATTGAGTATTACAGACAGAGCCTATTTACTTTACTCCGGCAATGTTATTAAAAGTGGTACAGCAGAGGATTTGGCAAATGATGAGCAGGTACGAAAAGTTTACTTAGGTGAAAATTTTGAGTTAAGAAAGTAATCCATGAATTTACTTTTTGCTTCTTCTAACAAGAATAAGATTAAGGAAATTTCTTCCATGTTACCGAACAATATTAAATTATACTCACTTGATGATATTGGATTCAATAGAGAGATAGAAGAAACCGGAAAAACAATTGAAGAAAATGCCGAATTAAAGGCAAGAACGGTTTTTAATTATCTTAATAATTATTCTGCAACAATCAATATTGATGGCGTTTTTGCTGATGACAGCGGCTTGGAAGTAGAAGCGCTAAATGGCGCTCCGGGTGTGTTTTCAGCCAGATATTCAGGAGAAATAAAAAATGACAATGCAAATAACCAAAAATTACTCTCTGAATTAAAAACTGTCACAAAAAGGCATGCCCAATTCAAAACAGTCATCGCATTGGTTACAAATAACACAACTAACTTGTTTGAAGGTGTCATAAAAGGAACCATTGCATATGAGCCACGTGGAAAAAATGGTTTTGGTTATGACCCTCTATTTATTCCACAAGGTTACCGTTCAACTTTTGCTGAATTGGAAGCAGAAGAAAAAAACAAAATATCTCACAGGGCTATTGCTGTAAAAAAATTAGTTGAACACCTAAAAACAAATTATGCTAAATAAACTATTTTACTTTTTAGTGCTTGTTTTTATTGGAATAATGGATGTTTCATGCCATTCTAAAAAACAAAATGCGAAGGAAATAAATCAATCCAAAATCACATTTACAGTTTCCGGCAAAATAACTAAAACTTCAACTTATTGTGGAGGTGCTGCACCCAGTCCTGAAATACTGAAAAGTTACAGAACACCTCAACCATATGTCGGGAAGGAACTATTTATCAAAAAGGGCGATACAAATAATTTGAAAGAGCCAATTCTAATAAAAATTGCTGCTGATTCAGAGGGCAAATTTCAATTTGATTTACCTGATGGGAATTATGTTTTGCTTCAAAAAGAGCAAACAGAAAAATTAAACTACAGTAAATTTGATTTTGGTAAATACTACCACTTAAACAAGGGCTGTCTGGATAATTGGTGGCTAAAACCGCTTATGAAGATAAAGATTGAAGGAAAAAATATTAGCGGACTTGATTTCAACTTTCACAGAAGGTGTTTTCAACAAACAGACGTGCCTTGTATTACTTACAACGGTCCAATGCCGCCCTAATCAATACTGCTCCTTATCATTTGGAAAATCTCTTGACTTCACGTCTTTGATATATTGCTTAAAAGCATTGCCCATGCTTTCGTAAAGGTTTAAATACCTTCTTAAGAAACGTGGAGAAAACTCGTGCGTCATGCCTAACATATCGTGTGTAACCAGTACTTGCCCGTCTACCCCTGCTCCTGCTCCAATCCCAATTACCGGAATTGAAATACTTTTTGCCACTTTTTCAGCCAACGCTGCCGGTATTTTCTCTAACACAATTGCAAAACAACCATATTCTTCCAGCAATTTAGCGTCTTCTAATAATCTTTCTGCCTCTTCCTTTTCTTTAGCTCTTACCGTGTAGGTTCCAAACTTATAAATACTTTGAGGTGTTAACCCTAAATGCCCCATTACAGGAATTCCGGCTGTTAAAATGCGCTCTATAGATTCTTTAATCTCTTTCCCTCCTTCTACCTTTACAGCATGCGCTCCACTTTCTTTCATGATGCGAATAGCAGAATTCAATGCTTCTTTCGAATTCGCCTGATAGGAGCCAAATGGTAAATCTACCACAACTAACGCTCTGTCAATCCCCCTTATTACGCTACTTGCATGGTAAATCATTTGATCTAACGTAATTGGCAAAGTAGTCTCATGTCCTGCCATTACATTACTTGCACTGTCTCCAACTAAAATAACATCGATGCCGGCGCTATCAATAATTTTTGCCATGGTATAATCGTATGCAGTTAACATGGCGATTTTCTCTCCATTCACTTTCATTTCCTGAAGCGAATGGGTAGTTACTTTTTTATAATCAGAATGTACCGACATCTTTATCTTTTTGTAAAGTTACACTTTATCCAAATCATCTATAATAAAAAAACCCGGAAAACCCGGGTTTCTTTCTATTCTAAAATATCTTTTAATACGATGAAAAACCTTGTTTTTCAGTTAGCTTATTTTCAATTAGTAAACCTACGCAAGCCGCATCTGCTGCTTTATGTTTGTTTTTTTCCGTTGCTCCGGGAGGCACCATCACCTCAATCACTAATTGACGAGTAGAGATACTCTGAAATTCAAATACCTGAGTATCTTCCGCTGCTGCGTTATCAAACAACAACTCACTTGTTCTGCCGTCAAAGATCTTATAGTTTACTTTATCCCCCAATACGGTTTCGCAACAAACAGAAATTCTGTAATCCATTCCTTTATAAATTACGCATCTCAATTTACTAACCATTCCCTGGCTAAACAATCCGCTTTTACTTTGTGCGTTGTATGTCCATTTTTCTCCGGTTTCTGCTCCGGTGCTACAGTATTTTTTATGGAATTTACCGCAAACACCCGCTTGAGAGTACGCAGACAATCCAAACAATACGAATAATGCTAATGCTAATACCTTCTTCATACCAATCTATTTTATTTTGTTAATGTATAACCGTTTCTAATTTCCTTTACCTTGTCAACAATAGAAGTGTAAATCTCTTTAGTCATCACTAACTGAGTTCCTCCACCAATTAACATGGTTTTTGCTTCGCCTTTACCGTCTTTTGAAGCAACGTCCTTCTCTTCCAATTTTTTGTAGATCCCAAGTAATCCGTCAAAATCTGCTTTTACGGCAGCAACATTAGCGTCGCTCTCATGCTTCTTTAAGAACTCAATTAAATTCTCTAATGTATACTTTTGGTCAGCTAAACGTTCAATAACAGGACTTCCTTCTTCATATTTTGATAATTGGGTAGCAATAAACAAACTCTCAATCCAACCACCTGCAACAACTAAGGCCAACGTTGGTCCTTGTTGACCGTCTTCCAATGCTTCAAAAGAAGAAAAGTAAATATCATCTGTAATCACTGCTAATGAATCTGCATTACCTAAGTTACCTTCCAATCTCTTTAAAATATCAGGACTAACAGCAGTTGAAACACCGATCTCATCACCCATTGATTTAACGTTTTTGAAATACTTTAATGCCTCAGAACCAATATCGAAAATACTGCAATAACTCAAATCACAACTGTAAATACCAAAGTTGATTGCTTTTGCTTTGCTGTCGTTATAATTCTTTGAATTTTCCGGTTTGTTCAAGAATGAGGTGTTTTTGTTGTTCTTACCTCCCACCATTTTAATGAAGGTTAACATTTCACCAGGCGAAGGCACTTGGAAAAATGTTTCTGATACTGGAGTACTGATGTTTGTCTCAATACTTGTTGTATCTGCATTCATGTCCATATCATCCGTCTTATTGTCGCTGTCTCCGCAACCGGCAATAACTAAACCGGATAATGCAATGGCAACCAGATAATTTACTTTTTTCATATTGTGTATATTGTGTTATTCGTTAATTAGTTTGCTTACTAAAGATGCAGCTTCATGAAATTCAACAGCTGAATATACTTTTAAACCGCTTTCATCAATTAGTTTCTTTGCTTCAACTGCATTTGTTCCTTGCAATCTAACAATGATTGGGATTTTAATATTTCCAATGTTTTTATACGCATCAACAACACCTTGTGCAACCCTGTCACATCTCACGATTCCACCAAAAATATTAACCAAAATTGCCTTAACATTTTTGTCACGCAAAATGATATTAAATGCTTTCTCAACTCGTTCTGCATTTGCGGTTCCGCCAACGTCTAAGAAGTTAGCAGGCTCTCCACCACTTAATTTGATTAAATCCATTGTAGCCATTGCAAGCCCTGCTCCGTTTACCATACAGCCAACATTACCATCAAGCTGAACATAGTTTAAATCCGCTTCACGTGCTTCAACATCTGTTGGGTTTTCTTCTGTAATATCTCTCATTGCCGCATAGTCAGGATGACGATACAATGCATTATCATCAAAAGAAACTTTACTGTCAACAGCTATTATTTTATTATCGCTGGTTTTTAATACCGGATTGATTTCAAACAGAGAGGCATCAATGCCTTCGTAGGCCTTATATAGTGCCGTAACAAACTTCACCATTTCTTTAAAGGCATTGCCACTTAATCCTAAATTAAATGCTATTTTCCTCGCCTGAAAACCTTGCAAACCAACCCGCGGGTCAATTTCTTCTTTCCAAATTTTATCGGGAGTTGTTTCAGCCACATGCTCAATGTCCATTCCTCCTTCAGTACTATATATTATCGTGTTTCTTCCCTTAGAACGATCCAAAAGAACACTCATGTAGAATTCTTTAGTCTCTGTTTCTCCGGGGTAATAAACATCTTGCGCAATTAAAACTTTGTTAACTTTCTTACCCTCCTTACTTGTCTGAGGTGTAATTAGTTGCATACCAATAATTTCAGAAGATTTCTGTTTAACTTCGTCGAGATTCTTAGCCAATTTTACTCCTCCGCCTTTACCTCTTCCGCCTGCGTGGATTTGTGCTTTTACCACAACCCAATCACTGTTATACTTTTCTTTTAGCTCTTTAGCGGCCGCTACGGCTAATTCCGGTGTATCAGCAACGATACCCTCCTGAATTGCAACACCATAGCTTTTTAAAATACTTTTACCTTGATACTCGTGAATGTTCATAAATACAGTTAATACAGGTTCAAATATAGCATTTTTTGATTGAAATAGTTAATTTTCATCAAATTTCATCAAACGCCCAATTTAGTACTTTTTTAGCCCGTTTTTTGTTATACACATGGTTCATGAAAAGGTTATTGTTTTTCTTCATAAGTAATGTTAATCTCTTTCTGATGGCTCAAATCAGCTATTCAGAATCTGTTATTGATATGGGGATAATTGAATCTGCCTATGAAATTAAGGCTGATATTACCATTAAAAATAACGGTGATAAAAAAGCCTATTTATTAAAAGCAGACACTGAAAGAGAAACAAAAGTATTCGCAAGTAAAAAAACTTTAATGCCCGGCGATACTGCCCTTTTAGTTATTTCATTTATACCAGAATCTGAAGGAACTTTTAATCAAAAAATTCAATTATTTGTGAGTACCAAATTTGAAGCCGATATAATTCAAATTACGGGCAAACTAAAAGAATTAAAAACTGATAATAAAATGGCATGTTTTTATTTTGGAAAATCAAATAAAACAAATGAAAATTCTAAGGTAGCTGTCATACCCGGTACAAAAAAAGAACCCGAAGTGGTAACAAACACTCCCACAATTGTTCCATCAAAAACAATTACTCCTGCAAGTGAATCAACAATAACCATTGCATCAAACACAATTTCAAACACAAAAAAAGAAAAAACAACACTTTTACCTGAAGAGCAATACAAACCAAACAATTTATTATTTCTGGTTGATGTAAGCAATTCAATGAAAGATTCATTAAAGCTTCCACTAATGATTAAATCTCTTCATTTTTTAATTGATCATCTTCGTGAAGTGGATAAAATAACTTTTGTGGTTTATGCTAACGAAACAAAAGTTTTATTGAATGGTGTTTCCGGAAAAGAAAAAGCTCTATTGCATAAAACAGTAGACAGCTTAAAAGCAGGTGGCATGACAAAAGGAAGGCAAGCTATCATGACCAGCGAAGATATCTTATTGAAAAACTACATCGAAGGCGGAAATAACCAATTGCTGCTGGTAACAGACGGAAAATTCCCCTTCTATGAATCGGATGAAAAATTGTTTATTCAAAAACAGATAAATCAACCTGTCAAAATGAGTGCGATTGGATTTGGCAAAGATAAAGATGCTCTAAAAAATTTGAAATCAATTGCCAAAAAAGGAAAAGGTAATTTTATCCATGTAAAAAAATCTTCTCAAATCAATGAACAGATAATGGATGAGATTAAATCGCAAAGCAAAATTCAATAGCCAATAATTCTTAAATTCTTCCATCTAGATTTAATATTGACTAAATTTAAATGTGAAAAAAATTATTCTAATAATAGTTGCATTTCAATGGCAATTGGCCGGATGTCAAAATCAAAACGACAAAACCGAAAAAATTAATGTTACCAAAAAAGATAGTTTTATGAAAGTTTCTGAAGAAGAATGGAAAAAGAAATTAAGTTCTGAACAATTTCATGTTTTAAGAGAAAAAGGTACAGAGAGACCTCATACCGGGAAATATAATTTACATTTTGAAAAAGGTATTTATACTTGCGCCGGGTGTGGTGAAGAATTATTCAAAAGTGACCAGAAATTTGAAAGTCATTGCGGGTGGCCAAGTTTTGACGGAGAAATTGGGGCAGGAGATAAAATAAAAAAGATTAAAGATTTGAGTTTCGGAATGGTTAGAACAGAAATTGTTTGCGCAAAATGTGGCGGACACCTTGGGCATATTTTCGATGATGGTCCGACTAAATCAGGATTACGCTATTGTGTAAACAGTTTGAGCATAGATTTCAAGAAAGAATAATAGGTTTAATCGTTCTTTACCTGAATAGTATCCATATAGGCGTACCTTAACTTAATAATTCTGATTGAAAGGTTTTTATAATCTCGCATCACAATAGAGCTTACTAAATTGGATTTAAAATCATTCACATAGCTTGTTTCTGTGAGTAGTTCATCGTTCTTGTAATATTTGTCTGTAAGCAACCACCCGTTTGTATCATAATCATAAGTATGAAAATAAGTTAGCGGTGTATTGGCATTGGTAAAGTATCCGGCCTTCACTAGTCTGCCAAGCGTGTCATATTCAAATTTGTGAGACTGTCTGATCCAGGCCGCAGAAACGTATGATTCATCAACGTTAACAACTTTATTTTCTTTCTTATTTGTTATAACTTCTTTGTAGGGTCTGTTGTCACTATTGTAATAACTTACTTTGTATTGATTTTCATATTTCTTTATCGACATGCTGTCAATGCTTACTCTCACTTGATTCCCCAAAATAAAATCATTTGCCTTATTAGATAAGTTAGTTTCTTTATATCGTGTTTCTTTGATTAGATATCCTTCCTCATCATAATTATAATACCTGGTGTCATAAAAACCATAACCCAAATGATCTCTCTTCATTATTGGTGAATCTTTTTCGTTGTATAAATAGGTTGTGCTGATTGTATCGTAAACATAATCCTGTACATACTGCGAATAGGCCTTTCTTATTCGTTTACCATTTTTATAAATTGCAGGAACGTTTTCTTCTCTGGTGAGGGTTTTAATAATTTCGGTATGAAAATTCCTTTTTATGTTTCCGTTTGTATGGAACTCATAATGCTCTACCAAATTTCTATCTATTGGCGCTTGAAAATCTTTCTTGTCGATAATCTCTAGAACCACCTTTTTAATTTGATTTTTCTTAAGAAAAGACTTGTTGAAAGAGTATTCTTTGGAAAACGCGGTGAGATAATCAGGAACAAATAATTGAGCTATTCCAACTTGGAACAGTAAAATCAATCCTATGAAACTAATCTTTCTCAAAATAGTTTAGTAAATCAGACACCTTCTCAAATGGTGATAAACACGTATTGTTTTCACACAAATAAATTAGCGTCTTATCTTGCTGAAAACGACCGTTTAACAAAGGGTCATTTCCACCTGATTTACTACCTACTAAAATCGTATTTGTGAAATAATGATTGCCGAGCTCTTTCATAAATTCATCAACATGGTTACCAACAATTACCAACTCCCTGAATGGACCCAATTTCATTAATGCCAAATTCGCCCAATTGCTATAGCCTGAAGGGTATTCAGCTATGTTTTCTAATTGAGGATTTAACATTTTCTCCGCCAATTCTGTGTATTTAGACTTTCCAGTTATCTTTCCAAGAAGAAATAAATTGACGGCCATTTGAGAGTTAGATGAGGGAATAACATTATCCGACATTTCCGTTTGCCTATTGATTAATTCATGATAGTCAGAATTGGTGTAATACAAATAAGGTGAGCTTTGATTTGAGAATTTATTCAAAACATACGCTGTTAATGATTCTGCTTTTTGAACAAACAAGTTATTACCTTCTAAACTGTACAGCGCTATTAAAGCTTCAATTGAAAATGCATAATCATCAAGAAAACCGTTAATGACGGATTCATTGCTCACATAATTTCTAAACAACTCATTCCCATTTTTTATTCTTTTATCAATTAGAAATTCTCCACATTTTAAAGCAACTTCTTTATACTTTGGGTTTAATGTACAATTGTATGCGTCCACTAAAGCTTTGATCATTAAGCCATTCCAGCTGCAAATACTTTTCTTATCAAGAAGTGGCTTTACTCTCTTATCTGCTACTTTTTTCAGTAAATTTTTAAATGAATTGATTTTGTTATCTAATTCTTTTGTGGTCAAATCATATTTAATTAGCAAGTCAGAAATATTCTCGTGGCGCATGAGAATATAATTAGCCTCCTCCCAATATCCTTTGTTATTAACTTGAAAAACTTCTTTAAACAATTCAAAATCATCTTTGATGACAGATTCTAATTCATCCATTTGCCACACATAATACTTCCCTTCTTCCCCTTCACTGTCTGCATCATAAGCTGAATAAAAATAACCATGCGGATGAAACCACTCATCCAGAATGAAGTTCAGTGTTTCTTCAATAACAGTCAAGAAACGGTTATTTTCAAATAATCTGTAAGCTTCACAATACAATGATAATAGCTGTGCATTATCGTAAAGCATTTTTTCAAAATGAGGAAGTTTCCATAATCCGTCGGTGCTATATCTGGCAAATCCTCCATGCAATTGATCATACATTCCACCATTGCACATTTTTAATAATGTGAACTGAACGTGATCTAATATTTCCTGCTTTTTAAAAACATATCCATATCGTAATAAGTACATATAGTTATTTGGCATTGGAAATTTTGGAACCCTGTTGAAACCTCCATTGTCCATGTCAAATTGCAATTCCCATTTATTTATCCCCGCTTTTATGTTTTTTTCTAAACTCTTTTCTTCATTTGAAACGGATGTAATTATTTCCTCTGACCTTTGGATTCCATGCTGTAAAGATTCTGCATATTCAAATATTTTTGACGGATTTTCATTTTTCAATCTGATCAAATCATTTAATACTTGTAACCATTGAGATCTCGTAAAGTATGTACCGCCATAAACCGGTCTTCCGTCGGGCAAACAAATACAATTTAACGGCCAACCACCATGTCCGGTCATTAATTGTACGGCTGTCATATAAAGGTTGTCAATATCCGGACGCTCTTCTCTGTCAACTTTAATACTTACGAAATTTTCATTCATAAATTTGGCAACAGCTTCATCCTCGAAACTTTCATGCTCCATCACATGACACCAATGACATGCGCTGTAACCAATACTAACAATTACCAGCTTATTTTCTATCTCTGCAACTTCAAGGGCAGATTTATTCCAAGCTTGCCAATTAACAGGATTATTGGCATGTTGCAATAAATACGGACTTGTTTCGCGTTCTAACAAATTATTTATTCCCTTAGCCAAATTTTATGAATGGTAATAATATTATTTAAACTCTAAAATTACTACATAGTTACCAAGAAAATTGATATAAATAGCATAACTTTGAGATTAAAGTCACAGTAGAAAATGAAAAAGTTATATTGGACCATTGGCATTGGTATTTTGATTTTAGTAATCGTAATGATTATAAAAATCACGTCCGGTGCTAAACCAACAGAGGTCTATACAGAAAAGGCAGAATTGCGCGACATTATTGAAGTAGTGAGTGCATCAGGTAAAATTCAACCTGAAACTGAGTTAAAAATTACCAGTGACGTAAGCGGTGAAATTACCGAGATGTTGGTTAAAGAAGGAGATAAAATTAAAAAGGGAGATTTGATTTGCAGAATTAAACCGGATCAATATACTAGTGCTTATGAAAGAGTTAATGCAAGTGTAAATACTTCTAAAGCCAATTTAAAAACTTCTGAAGCACAATTAGAGCAAGCAAAAGCGAATTTGGCGAGCGCAGAAGCAAATTTCAAAAGAAACGTAAAATTGTTTGAACAAAAGGCTATTTCACAACAAGAATTTGAAACCGTTAAGGCACAATTCGAAAGTGCAAAGGCAAATGTGGAAGGGTTAATAGCTAGCGTTAATGCAAGCAAATACAACATTGAAAGTAGCCAGGCAGCTTTGAAAGAAGCCAGTGCCAATCTTGAAAAAACCTTTATATATTCTCCGGTTGAAGGCACCGTATATAAATTGAATGTTGAAAAAGGAGAACTTGTGCAAGGCGTACAAGGTTTTCAAGGCACAGAAATATTAAGACTCGCTAACATAAATGAAATGGAAGTTAGTTTGGAATTTAATGAAAATTATA
>JBFWYJ010000069.1:0-11277 GCA_050186555.1 Bacteroidia bacterium | reverse complement strand
ATAAACAGGCGCTTTTTCAATTTCTAACAGGCTTTACATGCTTGTTATAGATTTTGGCTTTTCCTCTATACGCTCCGGAGAAAAACATGACAACTTTTAGTCCCGCATAAACTTGTTCTTTGTCTACTTCAAAAATAAATTCACCACCAACGCCAATATCATAAGTTATTTTTTTTATGATTGATGCGCTACCATAGAAACCAATCGCATCAAACAAGCGCGGTGGAACGGTGTCTGCGCCATCAACATAGGGAGGGATAACACCAGTGTTATAGGATGGGCCTGCAAAAAAAGCCAGATTCAAATTTTCATTTTCTTTACGATAACCAAACCCCAAATGACCATTGATGTTGTTATTTGAAAGAAATTCATCGCCACTCATTAAAAAACCGGTTTGGAAGTGCATTCTTTTAATATGGAAAACAAAGTCGAAACCAATTAGGGGTTGCTCCTTATCCCTGATACTTGAACCTAAATATCCTGCGCCAAAGGTTAGGTAATTATTATGTAAACGGTAACGTTTGCCATCGTCAAGAATTTCTTCTTCTCTATCATAGATTGAATCTCTTTGACCAACGACCCTTACAGTTAATAAAATAAAAAGAAGGATAAATATTTTTATTATTTGATGCGTTCTTGTCAAACTAAAAATGGATTGTTTAATTTTTCAAAACCTAGTGTTGTTGACGGCCCATGCCCACTATAAACTTTGATGTCATCACCTAACGGTAATAATTTCGATTTAATAGAATCAATAAGCGTATCATAATCACCTTTTGGTAGGTCTGTTCTGCCAATGCTCCCGTAAAATAAAACATCACCGGATATTAGAACTTTCTCTTTCCTAAAATAGAAGGAAATACTTCCGGGAGAATGTCCGGGGGTGTGGATACATTCAATTTCAATAGAGCCTAAATTAATGATGTCTTTATCATTAATATATTTAACAGGATATGGAGAGGCTTCGCATGGTACACCATACATTTGCCCTGTTGCTTCCATTTGGTCAATAAAAAATATATCTTCCTTATTTACCTCAGGTAGCAGTCCATAAGTATCATGAATAAATTTATTACCTAAAATATGATCAATATGCGCATGAGTAAGTAGTAGACGGTTTAATGAAAGATTATTTTCGGAAATAAATCTACTAATCATTTGATTTTCCAAATTATTAGAATTGCCCGGATCAATAATCGCTGCCTCATTATTTTCATTCCAAATCAAGTAAGTGTTTTCTTGAAATGGATTGATCGCAAAACTTTTTAACTTAAGCATAGACAAAGATAGAAATATTGAGGCCCTGTATTTAAATTAATGTACTTTTTTAACGAATTGGAGGCCGTTTTCGTTCAATTTAATTAGGTTTAAACCTGTATTTTTTCCTTTTATGAATGAGCCAAATTGGCCACCAAGCTTAAGTGCTTTTGCTGCGTTGGATGTAAGTCCTCTTAAGGTCGTCTCTAATTTTTTGGTTTGAAGGTAAAAGTGATTTGCTTCAGAAACTAAATCCAGCTTATCGTTGCTCGCTAATGAATCAGTGCCAAAACAAATTTGATTCTCAAATTCTGCAAATAAATTAAAATCCGGCAATTGATTTTCGATATATAAATTAGCATTCGGGCAAAAACACCAAAAGACATTACCACCAGCCATATCTATATCCTTTTCACTTGTAAATGTATTGTGCACCAAAATGCTATTGTTCGGAAGGAATTTATAATAATAGTCAAGTGACGATTTGTAATTAGGCTTAAACCAAGTAATGTCCAATCCAATTTCTTTATAAAAGTTATCGAATGTTGATGCTATACCTTTAAAGAATAAATTTTCGTTATTGCTTTCCTGATTGTGAATAGTAAAGGGAAAAGATGACAGTTGATTTTGTTTAATTATTTCAAATAGTTTGCTTGAAACACTATATGGAGCATGAGGTGTAATGCTAGCAGATAAACCTTTATCTTGAAATAATTTCAGTAAGATTTCTCCCTTAGAAAATGTTGACAATGCCTGATTCGGATTAAATGAAAAAATTTCTATAAAACTATGATAATGGATTTTACTGCTTTGTTTAATTTCAATACTGTTAGTTGTATTGCAAATATCGCCTGCAGCTACGATACCATTTTCTAAATATAAAGAATCAGCTTTAGCTGTTTTCTCTTTAATGGAATCAATATTATCTGCCCTTTTCGTGATAATATTTTTAGCAAATTCTGTAAATCCGGTTTTTTTTGGAATGACTAGGTGCATATGGCTTAGTTCAATATGACCATGCACATTAATAAAACCGGGCAGTATCAGACCATCAAAGAATCGTACCTTCTGCTTGTCGATGGTATTTTCGTCTATGAATTCAATAAAAGTAGCGTCATCGTTAAGAACCATAACTTGATTCTCTTCAAGAAAGTTAAAGCCATTAAATATTTTAGGAGCCTTATAAAAGAGCACGGTCAAATTTAGTTAATTCAGTCGTCATTTGGTATCTTTACAGTCTTAATGTCACGCCAGAACATACGTACTTTATCTTTGGATAAGATAAGAGACATTTTCAAGGAATTTGGGGAGCCTGTTTACCGTGCAGATCAGTTATATGATTGGTTATGGAATAAGCGCGCAACTAGTTTTGATGATATGTCAAATTTCTCTAAGTCTTTAAGAGAAAAATTGAAAGATTCATTTGAAATTAATGCGGTAGAAATACATGATTTGCAAATTTCATCAGACAAAACAATAAAATGCGCCATGAAATTGCATGATAATTTTGTTGTTGAAAGTGTTTTAATTCCGCAAGGAAAGCGTATGACGGCATGTATATCTTCTCAAGTGGGTTGCAGCTTAACTTGTTCTTTCTGTGCAACGTCGAGATTGAAGCGCATGAGAAATTTAACTGCGGATGAAATTTATGATCAGGTTGTTTTGGTAAGAGACACGGCAAAGGAAAAATATGGACAATCACTAACTAATATTGTTTATATGGGAATGGGCGAACCATTGCTGAATTACAATGAAGTGATGCTGTCTGTAGAAAAAATTACCGATCCCAAAGGCTTGGGGATGTCGCCAAAACGCATTACGGTTTCAACTGCCGGCGTAGCCAAGATGATTAAGAGATTAGGGGATGATAAAGTGAAATTTAATTTAGCGCTTTCTTTGCATGCTGCTAATGATGAGAAACGTAATCAAATAATGCCAATAAATGAAACAAATTCATTGAAAAATTTGGAAGAGGCTTTGAATTATTTTCATGAGAAAACCAGCACTAGATGTACATTTGAGTACATTGTATTTAAAGATTTTAATGATTCGGACAAGGATGCCCGTGAATTGGTGACAGTTTGTAAAAGAGTGAAGAGCAAAGTAAATATTATTGAATACAATCCTATTGATGGCGGAAGTTTTAAGCAAACAACACCGGAGAGACTGGAACGCTTTGTAAACATTTTAGAGGATGAAGGCGTAATTGTAAATGTTAGAAGGAGTAGGGGTAAAGATATAGATGCTGCATGTGGTCAGTTGGCTAACAAGAACAAACTGGCAGTGATAGAATATAAAAATTAGTGATATCTTCGTTTAATGTCCGCATTGGTAAATAAAATAAAGCAACCTATAGCAGAAAACATGGAAATCTTTGAAGAGAAATTCAAAGAGTCTATGAAGAGTTCTGTGCCTTTGTTAGACAAAATCACCAATTACATCATAAAAAGAAAGGGAAAACAAATCCGACCGATGTTTGTTTTTCTTAGTGCAAAATGTGTTGGTGAAATAAACGACAGCACTTATCGTGCGGCAGCTTTAATAGAATTACTTCATACTGCAACTTTGGTTCATGACGATGTTGTTGACGACAGTAATGAGAGAAGAGGGTTTTTTAGTGTAAACGCACTATGGAAGAATAAAATTGCGGTATTGATTGGTGATTTTTTGTTATCTAAAGGCTTGCTTCTAAGTTTGGATAATGACGATTATGAACTTTTGAAAATTGTAAGTAAAGCAGTTCGGGAGATGAGCGAAGGTGAGTTGTTACAAATTGAGAAAGCAAGAAGGTTGGATATTTCTGAGGAAGTTTATTTTGAAATTATCACAAAGAAAACAGCCACATTGGTAGAAGCTTGTTGTGCATGCGGTGCTTATTCTGCCGGTGCTGATAAAGAGACGATGGCTCTGTTTTCTGAATTTGGAAGGTATACCGGAATTGCATTTCAGATAAAAGATGATTTATTTGATTTTGGAACGGAAGAATTAATAGGCAAGCCTACGGGTATTGATATTAAAGAGAAGAAAATGACTTTACCTTTGATTTATGCTTTAAATAATTCAACCTGGATAGAGAAAAAGCGCATCATTAATATTATTAAAAATCACAATAATGAAAGCGACGAAGTGAGAAGAGTAGTTGACTTTGTTATTGCAAAGGGGGGCTTAGAGTATGCAGAAGGTGTAATGCAAAGTTATCGTGATAAAGCACTTAATGTGCTGAGCCAGATAAAGGAAAGCCAATCTAAAGAAAGTTTAGTTGCCCTGATAAATTATTCAATAGAAAGAAAGAGATAAAATGAAAACTATAAGAATATTCATTGGTTTTTCGGTTATTGTTTTATTAAATGCCTGTTCGTCTGGTGATAAGACAATAACAGAAGAAGAGCAAATGCGTTTAGACTCAATTAGTAGAGCAAACCAAGCGAGAGCAGCAGATTCAATGAAAAAATTAAATCCTTTATTGATTGTTCCACCGGATAGTTCTTATACTGGAGATTATCTGGATAAGTATCCGAATGGTATTGTGAAGTTCAGAGGTTTTTTTAGGTTTGGAGAAAGACATGGTCAATGGATAGCCTTTTATGAAAATGGCATGCCGTGGAGTGAGCAAGAATATGATAAAGGTTTAAAGAGTGGCATCAATAAAGTATATTATGAAAACGGAAAGTTAAGATATGCAGGATATTTTAAGAATGACAAACGCGATAGTATTTGGGTGTTCTATGACACATTGGGTAATCAAATTAAAACATTAAAATACAAAGACGGAAGGGAGTTGTAGCATGATTGAGTGCGCATAAAAAAAGGGGCTATTCAGCCCCTTTCTTATTTTAAATAATTGGTTATTTCTTCTCCAAAACTTCGTCAATCATACCGTAATCTTTTGCTTCTTGAGCGATCATCCAATAATCACGGTCACTATCTTCCCAAACTTTTTCGTAGGTCTGACCACTATGACTGGCAATAATTTCATATAGCTCTTTCTTAAGCTTTTGAATTTCTCTCGCTGTGATTTCGATATCAGATGCTTGACCTTCTGCTCCGCCTAAAGGTTGGTGAATCATAATACGTGCATGCTTTAAGGCAGTACGCTTTCCTTTTGTTCCGGCACATTGAAGCACTGCACCCATACTGGCAGCCATTCCGGTGCAAATTGTGGCAACATCAGGTTTAACGATTTGCATTGTATCGTAAATTCCTAATCCCGCATAAACACTTCCTCCGGGAGAGTTAATGTAGATTTGAATATCTTTTTTAGCATCAACACTTTCTAAGAACAATAACTGAGCTTGAACAATATTGGCTACTTGGTCGTTGATTCCTGTTCCAAGAAAAATAATTCTATCCATCATTAATCTCGAGAATACGTCCATTTGAGCAACGTTTAATTGACGTTCTTCGATGATATATGGAGTAAGAGAAGAGTTAATTCGTGAAGAATAACTATCGTAAGTTAAACTATTAATGCCAGCATGTTTAGTGGCATATTTTCTAAATTCATTATTATCAAACATAGGCTAAATTATATGAAGTCAAAATTAAGACTGTAAAGCAATTCTCCAAACTCGGTTGACATTATTTATCAACGTATTTATTAATACCCGGGCAGTTCTTCTTGAAATTCAATAATATCCAAAAACACAAGTAATAACGAGTAACAAAAAAAGCACACCAATTGGTGTGCTTTTTTTGAGGAATTGAACAAATTAATTTTTAATTAATCTCATGGTCTTTTTAGAAGCATTATCGCTGATTGTAATGAAATACATCCCTTTGCTTAAATCGCCGGTCTTAATTGTTATTTCATTGTCTCCAGCAAGAATGTCAGTTTTTTGAGTTGATAACTGTCTGCCTGTAATGTCATGGATGAAGATTGACAATTCAGATACTTTTCCGGAATTAAGTTTTAAGGTGGTGTAACTTTTAGCAGGATTTGGAAAAAGTATTACATTATCAATAGAGGAAGTTTCTGAATGTTTATTCACTCCTGTTGTTAATGCGCTTCCAACAACATTTACATGGTAAACAGGAAGCGGGGCTTCTGCACTTTTATTAATAAATGTATTGGTACAGAAACTGCCGGTAGAAGAACAAGCAACAGTAATAGATACGCATATGTTATAGAAACCTGAAGCAGAATAGGTATGAGAAGGGAAAAGACCGGTTGAAGAAGAGTTATCTCCCCAATGCCAAACAGCGTTCGTTACATTAGAAGGATAATTTGCAACAGCCCACCATGTTAAATTTTGAGAAGTGTCTTGTAGCATGACAAAATTCACATTCGCATTACATGGATTAGAAGGAATAATAATAGAATCACAATGTGTGCTAAAACAGAATGATGTAGAATCATAAATCGTTAAGCATACATAGTTGAAGTAGTTTGTAAAAGTAGCACTTGTGTTAGGGCCACCAATTGACATATTGTTGTTGAAGCTCCAGAAATAATTGGTATTCGAAGTAGTTCCGGTTGAAGTGCTGCTGAATGTTACATTACCATTAGCTCCAATGCTGTAAGTGAAATTAGCATTACAGGTTGAGCTGTTTGACGCATTTGTAATCTGAATTGTGTCACAATAATTGCTCCAACATGTGTTAGACGAATCAGAAACAAACAAGCATACAGTGTACCAATTGTTAAAGGTATAGTTTACACTGGCCGTTGGCGTATTAGCAGATTGATTATTGCCGAACCACCAAGAATAATTTGTACTTGAAGAGGTGCCGGTTGACGTGCTAAAAAATGTAGCATTACCGTTTGCGCCTAAGGAGTAAGTAAAATTTGCGTTTATGTTACAATTTGAATTGTTTATTAGAATGGAATCACACTTGGTATCTGTACACATGTTTAATGAATCTACGGCAGTTAAACAAACAATATAGTAGCCATTACTAAACGTATATGTAGGATTTGTTTGTGAAGAGAAGTAGTTATTGTTTTGTGACCAATGATAAGTTGTTAAACTTGAAGAATTGGCCGTTGTATTAAAGAACGATACAACGCCATTTGGTGCGATAGAATAAGTAAATCCGGCCTGTAGATTACAAGTATTTGTTGCATTGGTTATCAAAATGGTTTGTGTTGCCACAGCGCTGCATGTCGTAGGCGTATTCCAAATAAACAAGTTCACGGTGTATGTTCCGTTAGCTGTATATGTAGTATTTGCTGCAGTCGTAGTTGCTGTTTGACTGTTTCCAAAACTCCAAGAGTGGTTATAATTTGAAGTCGGAGTGGAAGTAGATAAGAAACTTACATTACCATTTGAGTTTATTGTGTAGTTGAAGCTTGCTGTGCATTGAGCAGAGACGTTATTCATTAAAAACAATGAAAAAATAATTCCTAAACTTAATGCCAGTTTTTTTTGAAAAATAAAAAGTGTATTCATAATTTGGGTTAATAGGTTTCTATACTATACGCACGGAAACCTAATTTCGGGGGGGTCATAAATACTAAAAACAGACGGATAAATATTTAAGTATCTGATAATTAATTAGATAAAATTCAAAAACACTAAAATATTTTCCATAAAAATCAAAAACTTCCTGCTTTTATCTATAAAAAAGAATAATTTGGAGTAGATTTTATATAATTTATCGAACCAAATTAATTGAAAGGGAAGCGAATTTGCGCTACTTTATTTAGTAGAATTAAAATTCAAATCTTGAAAATCAAAGCTAAAATCGGTAATGGGTGAAAAAGCTTCCATTGTAAAGCCGGTAGCTTTTCCATTCTCATCTAGTGAGAATTTTAGAAATGCATCAGCATCAAAAGCTCGGTTATCCCATTTTACAACAAATGTATTAGCCTTATAATAATGCAATGTACCTCTCATGCGTTGGGATTTCTCTGCCCGGAAGTGAAAAACATCTCCTTGTTTACTCAAGCTTACATTTCCAAACCACGCGTCTTGATACTTTCCGATGTAGTTGTTAAGATCCGGTGTTTGAGACTTGTTGGCATCAACAGTGCTATAAACGTCTTTTACAATTTCATCACATTTCTGGTGGAATTTATTCATGCGTTCACTTAAATCTTTAACCCAATCTTTTTTCGGTAAACCCAAATAACTTTCCTTGATTGTATTTGATATGGCTGTGAATGCCGCGCCCGATTGCTGATTCGTTAAAACGATGATTCCTAAATTAATTTCCGGAAACATGATAACTTGTGTTACTATTCCTGCCAACCCCCCTGTATGTGTAACTTGAAGTTTTCCATTAATATCTGATAGAAACCAACCAAGACCATAAGCAGAAAAATGGGTATTGTATTCTTTTGGATTTCTGTCAGCTAATAAGGTAGTTGGTTTCCACATTTCGGTCTGTTGTTTTTCTGAAAACAAGGTTGATTTTAAATCCGGCCCGTATTTACCTTTGTTTAAATGTGTAATCACCCATTTGCTTAGCTCGTTAATATTGGTCCAGATGCCGCCGGCTGCGTTGGCTGTTTCCGACCAACCAATATCAATCACCTGTAATTTGCCATCTATTGGCGCATGAGGAACAATGGCATTTGATTTATTTTTTAATCGACTTAAAGATGCAGCACTTTCTTTCATGCCAATCGGTCGCATGATTTTATTTTCAATAAATTCTTCCCAGATCATTCCGGAAACGACATTTACAACCTCTCCGGCAACAATAAAAAAATTATTGTTGTAATCGAATTTAGTTCTGAATGACGAAACAGGTTCTAGATATTGCAAACCAATGATAATATCATTTTTTGTAAACTTATTAGAGTCAGGCCACATCATTAAATCTCCGGCACCAAGACCAAGTCCGCTACGATGACAAACCAGGTCACGAACAGTAAATTCTTCAGTTATATATGGAGTAGATAATTTAAAATTTGGAATATATTTTCTCACTTTATCATCCCAGTTCAATTTGCCTTCATCAACCAACATTGCCAATGCTGCAGTGGTAAAAGCCTTGCTGTTTGAAGCAACGCCAAAAAATGTATTCTCGTCTACTTTTTCTTTGGTATTTAAATTTCTAACTCCATATCCTTTAGCATGAACTAATTTTCCATCTTTGATAACACCAACTGCGATGCCGGGAACATTAAATGCCTTTAAAGCACTTTCTACTAATTGGTCAATCTCATTACTTTTTATTTGAGCTAATGAAACAATTGGCAATAGAAGTCCTAATGCCAATGAGCGAGTCACAAATTTTATCGATTTCATAAGAGCTAAAATACGATTTTGAATTTAATTTAAAACATCAACAAAAAAAGCCCTGCATTGCAGGGCTTTCATTTGGGTAACGAAAAAAAATTATTGTTTAATCATTTTAAACGTTTGATTACCATGACTTGTTTCTATTTTAATAAAATAAACGCCGTTCGGGTAATTCAAGATATTTACGTTAGCATTTAAGTTCGAAACAGATTTTGATATTAAAATTTTACCAGTTACATCTTTAATCTCAATAGAACTTAATTCAACTTGTCCGGCATCAATTGTAAATTCTCCATTATTAGGATTAGGATAAATTTTCAAAGAATAATTATCAGACAAATTATTTTCTATTCCCGTACATGGTATTACTGTAATACTCACTGTGCCTGAGTTAGCAGGACAACCGGCAGCTGATGTTCCTGAGATTGTGTAGATAGTTGTTGCACTTGGAGATACAACAGCAGAGCCACCTGAAATGGTGTAATTAGCTCCCCCTGTTGGAACGATTGTAGCATTCATTCCTGAACAAATGGTTGAATTGGCCGCTGATAGTGTAGCAACAGGGTCAACCGTAACAGTTATAACAGCAGAACCTGTACAAGAAGTTACTGAATTGGTTCCAGCCACAGTATAAGATGCAGTTGCTGTTGGTGTAAATGCTGCACCATCTACAACACTTCCAGACCAAGTATAGGAAGTAGCACCAACACCTGTCAATGAAACAGTATTTCCGGGACAAACAGGATTACTTGAAGCTGTTCCTGTAATTTGAGCAGGAGAAGTAATTGTAAGAGTCATCATTCCGGTAGGACATCCATTATTGTCATCAATAGAAACAGAATAAACACCTGCAGATAATCCTGTGGCGGTAACAGTATTGCCACCGGTAGGACTCCAAGTGTAAGTGAAAGGAGCAGTTCCTCCAATAGCTGTAATAGTTGCAGAACCATCAGCATCACCATAACAAGTTTCATTATTTGAAGCAACCACGCTACCTGAAATTAAGCCAGGTTCGGTTACAGTATATGTTGCAGAACCATTCTGACTATTGTTATCACTAAAATTTAAAGTATAAACACCAGCTCCAAGTCCGCTAGCAACACTTGTGTTTCCTCCTGTTGGCAACCATGTGTATGTATAAGGCGCTTGCCCACCGTTGATAGTTGCAGATAGCACGGCCGTGGAATTTCCATTACATGCGATTAGCGATGGTTGTGAAATTGCTGCAGAAAATAATTGAGTGATAATTACTAGTCCATTAGTAGCATTTGTACCTGAAGTATTTACTTGATTTGTTCCAGAGTTAAAAGATCCACCACCCCCGGCAGAAAATGCACCAGCGGAAATGTTTTGTAATCCACTTGCACCTCCAGTGTATCCACCACCGCCACCAAATCTACACCAGCCAGTTAATGAAGCCGCACCACCGCCGCCAAATCCACCTTGGTGTGTTCCTCCACCACCTAAAGCTCCGTTAATAAAAGCTTGTCCTCCTATTGCATTTGGATTAGTCGAACCATTTGTATTAAAACCACCTGCCCCACTTACATAAGAATAGTTTATTAAACTCCCATTGCCATTAACATCAACGGTTCCTTGATAAAGTGCGCCAGCTGTAGATGTAGTCGTACCTCCGGTCACTGATGTTTGTCCATGTTTAAAAACAGGACTATTGTTATTTGAAGCGCCACCGCCGCCTGCAACTATAAGAGGTGAATTGTTTAGAAGTGAAACAAAACTACCACCACCACCACCACCTACACATGAGCTTGCTGTTGCTCCATTTTGCCCTACTACAATTTTTAAAACTTTACATTGTGTCAAATTTACT
>JBFWYJ010000068.1:0-11299 GCA_050186555.1 Bacteroidia bacterium | reverse complement strand
CTCTTCCGATCTCAATTCTATTATCGAAATTTATAGTTGGTATTATTAATAGTTTTCTGGGGAAATACTGATTAACTTCTTTAATTGAATTTCTATTTATAATAATTTGCCTATTTGCTCTAAAAAACTGGTTTCCTAGTAAATCCTCTAATTCTTCAAGCGTATGGTCAATACTCGTCTTTTGTCCGTTATGAATTAAGTAGGTAATCTCATTCTCCAAATAAGCCATGGAAATATTCTCGACTTTAATTGGTATAATCTTATCTCCTTTAAAAGATAAAATAGATTGATTATGTATTCTGTTTTTTTTAGAAAGCAACTCAATTAAATTTTCATAGTCTTTTTCCTTGAAACCTGAAAGCATTTTGAATTTGTTCATGGCACTTTTGACAGAATCCTTATCAAATGGTTTTAATATATAAGCTATTCCGTTAGTTTCAAATGCCTGTAATGCGTATTCATTGTAGGCTGTACAAAAAATAATTGGCGCTTTGGGTGATGAGTTTTTAAATATCTCGAAGCTAAATCCATCTCCTAACTCGATATCAGAAAAAATCAAATCATAACCAGACTCATGTTTGAAGTATTCTAAACCTCCTGCAACTGATGATACTTTACCAACAATTGAGGCTTCCGGATATAACGAAGTAATGGTATCTTCTAAATCCTTTGCCGTTAAATCTTCATCCTCTATAATTACAATTCTCATTTTTCAAATAAAGGCACTGTTACGTTAAATGTGTTTTCTGTTCTTTCAATACATATATCAAGTTCAGAGTCACCTAAGAGTTTAATCCTCTTGGATAAATTATTTAGTCCTAATCCTGTAGTTTCTGTATTTGATTTTAAATTCAAGCTGTTCCTTACACATATAACACCTTCCTTTTCTTGGTATATCTCTATATGAAGAGGTTTTTCTTTTGTGAGTCTATTGTGTTTAATGGCATTCTCAACCAGAATTTGTAGAGAAAAAACAGGTAAATAAAATGTTTGCTGAATTTCTGGAGGTATACTTACTGTATACTTCAATGAATTTGTAAACCGTATTTTTTGAATTTCTAAATATTCTATGCAATGTTTTAATTCTGACTCTAAACTGGCTTTATCTTCACCCGAATAGCTTAGTGAGTTTCTTAAAAAACCGGATAGATTCATTATATATTTCTCTGCATCAACATTTGAATCCTTGACTAAAGTTTTTAATGTGCTCAATGAATTAAACAAAAAATGTGGATGTATTTGCCCCTTCAATTGTTCCTTTTGCGCAATAACATTACTTAAAGTGATATTTGCTATTTCCAGCTCCATTTTTGCTTTTCTGTCTCTTGCAACAACCAAATCCAGTATTACTAAAAGGATTGCATTATTAGCAGAAATTCCGATGATGGGTATTAATAATTGACTGAACGTTGATAAGTGTTGACTTCTGATATTCGGCGGTTTAGGCAGTGAAAGTATTACCAAAAGCAGCAAATAACAAAAAAGAAAGGAAATCGCATATCTTATAACTCGATGATTCTTTGTATTGAAATTTCTCTTTACAAAAAATTGATATAATCCAATGTTGATCATCCATAACAAAAAGATCACTATTGTTAAAAACAATACACCTATAACCATCCTGGCTTGACCCGGCGTTTGAGTGTTCATTTCATTTATACTGGTAAGTAATCCGGGCATGAAAGTAAATAATGCTATTAAAGGAGATGTAATAGCAGCAATCTTCAGAAGCTTTCTAATGATTGGTTTTTGCGCCATAGTCTAAGTTAATAGAAATATAGATGGTATAATTTATATTAAAGCTGGAATGTACTTTTTAATAGTTGAAGTGTCCAATTTGGAAGTTAAACAGAAAAGCTAAATAATCCGTTTATCAAAAATATTTCAATAAAAAAATTAGTTTTTTAAAGTTGTACCTCTAAATGAATTGAATCCGAGTGTTGATCTCATCAATACATCTTCAGAATAACGGTCAAAAAAAAACTAATATAAATTTGCAATTTTAGAAAGCTCTTTTGCCTTTATCAGGATAATTTTACGACCGTTAATTTTAATTAACCCCTCTTCTTTGAATTCCTTTAAAAGACGTACCAATGTTTCACGTGCGGTACCAACTAATTTAGCTAGGTCATCACGAGTTAAATTTAATTCGACAGGTATTCCCTTTACCGCATCAGTTTTATATTTATCTCGTAATATAAGTAAACTCAAAGCTAGTCGCTCTCGTACTGTTCTATTGGCAAAAATAGAAATGGTATGTGCTAAAACGCCAAATTCGTGACTAAGGCACTTTAAAAGGCGATTAGAAAGTACCGATGAGGAATTTAAAGCAAGAAGAAAATCTTCCTTTGGAATAAAAGATATAGTTGAATCTTCGATGACAGCAGCGCTATCGCGAAAATATTCCTGACTTATTAAGGCATGGTAACCTAATAGTTCACCAGACTGATAGATGTATATTATTTGCTCTCTACCTGAATTATCGGTCGTGTATTTTTTTACTTTTCCCTTTTGTACAAAATAAATTCCTGTTGGATAACTTCCTTCCCGGAACAAAATCTCTCCTTTTTTATATCCGTGGGTAGTCATATTCCTATTCAACACACGATTATCTTCAATAGATAAACCCTCTAAAACAGAGTCACTCCCAAAATTAAATTTGTCGAACGGAAATTCGAACGGATTCATCTCAATCTACCTAACAATAAATGAGTTGTAAAAGTAAGACAATTTTCTAAGGTTTAGAAATGTGACTTTTATCACAGTTTACCTGTAAGATTAATCTCGTTATCCATTTAATATAGGTCAAAAAAAAAGAAACAATCTGCCTGTAACTTTGACAACAATCAAATTGAACATATAGATGGACGATAGGAAAAAAATTATTCTTGAGGAACTAGGGTTGAATACTATAAAACAAGTTCATGTAAATTTAAGTGTAAAAGAACTTGTTGATGATACCTTACGTAAAAAACAGGGTGTACTTACCAGCACCGGAGCTATTGCGTGTGATACAGGAAAATTTACAGGACGGTCACCAAAAGACAAATATATTGTTGAAGACGATAAAACAAAAAATACAGTTTGGTGGGGTGATGTTAATAATAAAATAAGTAACGATTATTTTGATCAAATACACGCAAAAGTCAAAGCGTATTTAGAAAAACAAGAGCTCTATATTAAAGAGGCGTATGCGTGTTCAAATCCAAATTTTAGAATAAGCATTCGGGTTGTTACAGAAATGCCCTGGCAAAATTTATTTGTACATAATCTTTTCTTGAGACCTACAGCTTCTGAATTAGTTAGTTTTAAAGCTGACTGGACAGTTTTATGTGTACCTGGTTTTAGTGCAGTCCCAAATGTTGATGGAACAAGAGCCGGAAATTTTACCATATTAAATTTCAGTAAAAAAATTATTCTTATTGGTGGTTCGGCTTACACAGGCGAAATAAAGAAAGGTATTTTTACTGTTCTGAATTACATTCTGCCGCAAGAGAGAAAAGTTTTATCGATGCATTGTAGCGCCAATATTGGTGTTAATGGAGACACCGCAATTTTCTTTGGATTATCGGGAACAGGAAAGACTACCTTATCAGCGGATCCAGCCAGAAAATTAATTGGTGATGATGAACACGGCTGGGATAGTGAGAGTGTGTTTAATTTTGAAGGAGGTTGCTATGCGAAATGCGTTAACCTTACAAGTGAGAGAGAACCACAAATATTCAGCGCAATTAAGTTTGGTACGCTACTTGAAAATGTCCGATTTAAAACAGGAACGAATGAGGTAGATTATGAAAATATATCAGTAACAGAGAATACAAGAGCGGCTTACCCTATAGATTTTATTAATAATTCTGTATCACCATCGGTAGGGAAGGCACCTAAAAATATTTTCTTCTTAACTGCTGATGCTTTTGGTGTTTTACCGCCAATATCAAAACTAAGCGTTGCCCAAGCCATGTATCATTTTATATCGGGCTACACAGCAAAAGTAGCAGGAACTGAAGCCGGCATAACGGAGCCTCAAACAACCTTCTCAGCGTGCTTTGGTAAACCATTTTTGCCATTACATCCAACAAAATATGCCGAACTCTTAGGTGAAAAACTTAAAGAGCAAAAAATAAACGTTTGGTTAGTTAATACTGGTTGGACAGGTGGAAGCTATGGTGTTGGTGAGAGAATTAGTCTGAAGTATACACGCGCCATAATAACTGGGGCTTTAAATGGTGAATTGAATAATGTTGCATATGCTGATCACCCAATTTTTGGTTTGCAAATGCCAACTTCCTGTCCGGGTGTTCCATTTGAAATACTTAACCCAATTAATACATGGAAAGAAAAAAGTGAATATCATATGGCGGCAAAAAAGTTAGCAGAAGCGTTTGCTAATAATTTTGAAATATATAAAAGTTTTGCAAGCGCCGAAATTATTAATGGTGGCCCAAAAGTGTATGAAAAAGTAGAGAAATCAAGCAACCATTTCTCAGGGAAAAGATAAGGTTTTAGCAACTGATGTGTATAAACAACTTATTTGGGCGTAATGAACATCTTAATAGAACCAAATCTTACCGAAGAAGCCTTTGAAGAATTGTTACCTAAAAAGTTACAGTCTAAATCTAAGTGCTTTTTTACCCCTGCAGAAGTTGCAATTGAGGCAGCTAAGTGGTTGTCGGGAAAGGACAAAAGAAAAGTTTTAGATATTGGTGCTGGTGTTGGCAAATTCTGTTTGTTTGGAGCCAGGCACACAGGAGCACAATTCTTAGGAATTGAGTACAGAAAGGAATTGGTCGAAATAGCGAACAGTATGTTTAACCTTTTCGGAGTAAAAAATGCAAGAGTAATACACAAAAATATTATTGATTTTGATTTTTCAGATTTCAAGGCATTTTATTACTACAATCCTTATGGCGAAAATTTAGCAAGACATTTAAGACTTGATGACTCTCAAACACTTTCAGAAAGGAAGTACTATTTGTTTATGGAATACACTTTAAAGGAGTTATCCAAGGCGTCAAGAGGAACTAGATTAGTTACATATTATGGAAGTGAGATGATGTTGCCGCAAAATTATGTATGCATTAAAATGTTCATGCATCATAATTTAAAGTTTTGGATTAAGGAAAGCTAAGATACTTGTGGTAATTGATGATTTGAAAGTACTGGGGTCAGTAATAATTAGATTACTGAAATAATGAAGATAAATAAACTCAAGCAAATATTAAGTTATATTCTTCCAATACCAATTGAAGTGTGTTCAAGCGAATTTAATTCTGTCCTTGAGGTAACACTTAATAGAGGGCGTTATGTTCTAGATGCACAAAACAGCAATTATTCTTTTGGAGCACTTTACACAATTTTTAAAAATACATTTATTGATCTTGGGATTACGGAAAAACCTATCAAGAATTGTTTATTATTAGGTTTAGGTGGTGGCAGCGTTGTAAATTTATTGCAAAAGAAACACAATCTTAGTATACCAATTACTGCAGTTGAGATTGATCCAGTAGTAATTGATTTGGGTAAGAAATATTTCAACCTAAATAATTATAAAGATCTTAGTATTATAAACGAAGACGCATTTGATTTTGCTATGTATTGTAATAAAAGATTTGATATGATAATAGTTGACCTTTATATTAATGATGTAGTGCCTGATAAATTTCACAGTAGTGAGTTTATTTCTTACCTCGAAAAAATGTCTCATTCATCAACCGTTGTCTTATTCAATAAGATGTTAAATTCCACGAGTGCAAAGAGTGGATATTCCAGAGTTGTAAAAGAAATGATCGCCAAGTTTGGCTCAGTTAGGCTTCTTACTTACAATGTAAATAGCGTTACAAACAAAATAATTTGCGTTAATACTAGTGGTGCTAAGGTAAAAGAAATGACGGAAATTAATTCAACATACGAAATGCCAATACTACTATTGAATCCAAAGTTAAATTAATGAACCTTGAAGATATGGAACACGAAACTGCTCGCGACAGATTGGCAGTGTTTGTTGTGTTGCAAACAAATGAATTAGTTGTAAGTGGTAAGCACGTCCTAAGTCTTGTGCAAAAAGTTTCAACAGATGAAATTGTTGTTTAAAGGAAATACAGATAAAGAATAAAAAAATATGTTATTTAAGAAAGGCACAAAGCTCTTTAGTATAACACGATTGAAATGTCCGCGTTGCCATGAGGGAAATTTGTTTTCGAATAATAATCCTTACAATCTTAAAATGCTCGATAAAATGCCTTCACGATGTCCTGTATGTGATCTGGATTTTGTGCAGGAAGTAGGATTTTACTATGGTGCAATGATGATTAGTCACGCATTAACAGCATTAATCTCAATTGTAGTTCATTTTACGGTATTTCATTTTTACGGGTGGGAAATAGCTCCTCACTTAATATTTTTGTTGAGTATTATTTTAGGACTTTTTCCAGT
The DNA here is from genome assembly GCA_050186555.1 of Bacteroidia bacterium. GTDB lineage: Bacteria > Bacteroidota > Bacteroidia > B-17B0 > Aurantibacillaceae > Aurantibacillus. The sequence goes on along the minus strand of JBFWYJ010000068.1, from coordinate 4,867 downwards.
AGTTTTCCGGGTGGCCAGAGCTATTTGGATAAACATGTTTGTTAAATATAAACCGAACAGATAAAGATTTTAAACTCAAAGGGTAGATTTATAGATTTAAGTATAGCTAGAAATACTAGAAATATTAGTATTCGAAATTCGAATAAAGCCCTTTGGTTATTAGTTAGTATCATATTTTTCAGGACTATGACGAATCTCGTGTCAGAATGTGATTGCATGTTGAGATTTACAGTTTTTGAACTATTGAGGTTCAGTCCTAGTCAAGTTGCCTAAAGATATTGAAGCTCTCCTAATTCACTACAATCATATCTTGCGAAATAGTACCATCAAATTTTTTTGGTTTTATACTGCTTAGCAGTCAAAAGAAAACTCCAAAAAAAGAGACCTTTTTTTGGAGTTGTACCCGGGGCAGAAACTGCCTCCGGCGAGTCTCTACCGCGTGTTTTGAAAATACAAAAGTCCATCTCCTTCGGAGATGATTTTTAGTTTTGCAAAGCTCGTTCAAGCAAGCTTGACGACCTTCTTAAACAAAAAAACCAACGCAAGCGCTGGCCTTTTGTGTTTTAACTGTACCCTGCGGGTTGGATTTATCGAACTTTTTAGATGATTTTCAAGCAATTAGAATTCTAATGAATTCTCGCAGTTGGAAATCGATCCTTTAATAAGGGGCTTTCTTATTTTAATTGAAGTTTCATCATAATATCGGTCTGCTCGTGATTGCCCAATTTGAATATATGTTTGTCAAACTCAACGAACCCATTTTTCTTATAAAAATTTATTGCTCTTGGGTTTTCTTCCCAAACACCTAACCAAACATATTCAGCATTTTTATTTTTGGCAACTTCGATTGCTTTGTCATAAAGAATTTGACCAACCTTTTTACCATGAAATTCTTTAAGAACATAAATCCTTTCAATTTCTAAAGCTTTGTCGTCTTTTATTTCTGTTTGAGAAGCTCCAAAATTCACCTTTAAATAGCCGATTACATTGTCGTCAAGTATTGCGAAATAAAATTCTGCATTTTTATCATTCAGTTCAGCAGTTAATTTTTCTATTGAAAAGCCATCTTTCAAATATTGATTCATGTTTTCTTCAGAGTTTGCTGAGGAAAATGTTTCAAAAAAAGTTTGTCTGCCAATCTTTTGCAATAGTTCAATGTCTCGTATTGTTACTTTTTTAGTTTCGATTAATTCCATTCTATTAAATATTTAGAAATTTAATTCGTAATTCAGCCAATCGTTATTTTGGTTAGCCCCTAATCTTTCATAAAACTTTTGTCCTGCCTTATTCCAAGGAGCTACTGTCCATTTTATTTGTTTACAGTTTTGTTTTTCTGCCTCTTTTCGTAAAGCACTCATGAGTTGTTCTCCAATTTTTTGGCCACGATAATTTTCATCTACATAAAGTTCCTTCATGTATATTGCAGGTCTATTTTGGGCAGTGTAAGGGAGAAAATAATAGACCACTATTCCTGCAATTTTATCATTGTCTTCAGCTACAAAGCAGTAGAAATCTGGAGGGCTTTTACGAAACCCGCTTTCCTTTACAATTTCTGGGGTGATAGCAAAGCTGTCAATATATTTTTCAAAAACAGCAAGCTGCTCCATTAAAGTCCAGATTTTCTCGCTGTCTTTTTCAATTGCCTTTCTAATGATAATGCCCATAGTATTTGTTTTGTCAAGTGGTCGATTCTTTTAAGCGGATTTGCTTATTTATTTGAGTTTTAGCCCCATCAAATTTAACCCTTTTTTTGTCCTTTCATTTAATGGTTGAATAATCTTCTTCAAGTTACACCTTATTCAACATTTCAAAGATCTAGCAAAAGCGGAGCATTATTGAAGGTCTTTTACTGATTATGTTTTTATTCTCTCCTTCTCTAGAATTTTTTTTTTGATAATGCTCATAAAACAAAATGGATAAAGCTTCAAGGCTAGCGATTGTTTCTTCAGCCATTTCATCGGTATAATTTTCAAATCCGGGGTAAGATTTTAATTCATCAATACTTAATCGTTTTTTAGGTTTTTGGGACATGATTTTTTAGTTAGGTTTTGGGTGAACCGGACTCTAACTCGCAAATGATTCATTATCAATGCAAATAGAAATTCGGATTATTTAACCACTAAAATATCGAAATGATTTATTATTTGAAATTCCTTGATTCTACTGGGGTTTAGAAACAAAAAAGCAGACTATTAAAAAATAGTCTGCTTCAGTACCCTACAACTTCCAATTATCGAACTTTTTAGATGGAATTAAGGCAATATATGACTATCAGAAAAGCCTCCTTTCCGAAAAGGACAAAAAGAAATTCTTCAAATAAATCATAAGAAGGGGCGGTTATAGACTTAAATTTAAGATTTTTTAAGGCAAAAGAAAGAACAGCTAACTGCGTTCGGTTTGGCCTTAACAATTCTTAAACAGTATGGGATACTCTCAAATTCAAGTCGAATGGCATGATTGACATTCAATTATTAATAATGATTTTGGTGATATTCTGAAACGCAAGGTGAAATTTAATCCTACTTAACACTTTGTGTGGAAGATTTGCATGTTTAATGTTTTACAAATACGTAAAAAGAATTAAATCCCTAAAATTCAGTGGTTTAATTTAGAAATCCAGTGAAAATTCTCTACATGCCTCTTACAAAGATTGAAGCCGAATGCACGGACAGATGAAACGGTCTCATTTATCTCTTTCTGCGATTCGTCTTTGATTCAGGTTGAAATTCACTATGTTTAGCGCAACCTTTAAGCTATCCATTTTCTTAATAGTAATGTCTAATTTTTCATCCGATTTACGTTCTTTGTTGGTTAATTGAGCTACAATTGAAATAGTTGTACCAGCCACTCCAATAGTAAAAAAAACAACAAAAATTATTTTGAAAGAAGAACCATGTGTAATCTGTTTGAAGGGAAATTTTTTGGAAAGGTTATGTATTTTTGAAAGCGAATCTTCAGTGGAAAATATTTTTATCGCATCTGAATAATCAGCGCTAAAAGTATATTTAGATTCAAACTCTTTTATTGCATTTTCAGAATGCTTGGTAAGAAACTTATTTCGTTGATCTATCTTCCAAAAAATTATTGCAACGAAAATTTGCATTATGCTGAGACCTATTCCAATGTAATGCGCTCTAAAGTCTGGTTGAAAGGTGGTGACTAATCCGGTTGTTAAAAACGCTGAGAAAACAACGAAATAATTAAGATATGTATACCGCTGCTGAGCATGTTGCTGAAAATACTTCCATGCAATATCGAGAGCTTCTTTATCGGTTATAGAGCTATTCATAGATTGGGTTTAAAACAAATATAGGAAATTGTGTCATAGCTGTAAATTTAGTAAATTCGTTTGGACATGAGCATCTGCAAAATTGAGTATATGGGAAAGTATCGGAATGGAAAACCAAAGTTCTGGTGCAAAATTCATTTTGCTTTAGCTGATTCTGTAGGTTTTGAAACGCCTGAGAAATGTAGAAAGTATGACCTTCCCAAGATAAATGAAAATGATAAATACGTTCTTGATCCCAGTGAATGGGAGGGTGGAGTTGGTGTATGGGGCTCGCTTGATCCGGTTTATAATACCTCGCCTCATATTGGGCATCACTCAGGAATTCATCTTCACACAAGGCAGGAAGAAACTGGCGAAAAGCAAATCGACTATACTTTTAAAGAAATTGAAGTAATAACCCCGCAAAAAGATTTATTCGGAAACGAACAGCGGATAATGTTAAATACCGAAATTGCACACGCCTATACAGCATCTATGGTATTTGGCAAAGACATGAAGTGTATCAATTGTCCAAATTGTAACCAACCACACATTGATGCTGATTTTTTTGCAGTTACTTATCATAAAAAACACATGTGTACCTATTGCGGAAAGGATTTCTTAGATACGGAACGGGGAATTTCAAATCCAGTTATTGAGATTCAAAAAATATTTAGAAGTTCATTTAACGATAGAACCATAAAAATAGTTGATAGAGAATTAAATATTAATCAAATGGATTATCCTGGAGGAATTCAGATTTGGGGATCGAATCCCGCAATTATTTGGACAGCTAAAAGAAATGAAGAAGCTGGAATCCACGTGCATGTATTTAAGGATAAAGAAGGGACCGAGGCTTTTGCCGACGAAACGTTTGGTAAGGTAATTATAGACGGTATTGAACTTAACGGAACAGAAATTCGAATTTTAATGGTGCAACAATCTTTAACCCACCTTAAAGGAAAAATTTTATCAATTAATTGTCCGAGTTGTAATGAACCCCATGCGGATCGTTTGGATAACGCTGTCCGACCGCATGAGCATCATTTGTGCGAGTTTTGCAGCGCCGAATTTACCACGCCAACAAAATGTGTAGGCAATCCAATCATAAAAAAGCTACGGCAATTGCAGGAAAATTACGATGCGCTACAGAAGTAGTTGTTTTCAACGTTTTTTGGCAAAAAACCGCCTTTAACTTTCATTTCGATATAACTAATTTGCGCATCTGTGCACTTAATAATGTTTTCAATTACGGCATGCTTTAGCAATCTTAAAGAACCCATCAAACGAGCGTCTGTTATTTCCTTTTGTGCTGCGGACCTTGCTTTTTTGTCATCACAACAAAGTGAAAAACTATTTTCAATACAGATTGCTGTTGATTCTGTTTCACCATCGCCCAAACTATATGTATCAAAAAGGTGTGAAAGGAGTCCAACATTAATATTTTGTTTCCAAATGCCTAGTTTAGCAGCGCTTACCTGTTTATCAACTTCAATTTTTTGTGATTCAATTTTGGCAATTTCTTTGTAAACTGCCTGGCTTATGTTAATGGTTGTGTTAACTAAATTCAAAACAGTTTCATGACTATCGCTGTTCATT
>JBFWYJ010000067.1:0-11443 GCA_050186555.1 Bacteroidia bacterium | reverse complement strand
ATTCTAATTGCGGAAACAGTTTTAATGTCGGCTTTATTTATCATGAATGCAGCTGACCAAAACCTGCAGCAAAGTACAGATCCTACGATACTGGCACATTACAAAAGCGCAGGTAGTTTTCCCATAAGTTCACTTATTGCGCCTTTATTTGAAAATATCAGTGATTCCAATTTAGTATTAATTGAGCGGTTTTGTTGGTGGTTTCACATCATTGGCATATTAGCTTTTTTAAACTATTTACCTTATTCTAAACATTTACATATTGTTCTTGCATTTCCAAACACGTATTACTCTAATCTAAATGCAAATGGAAAATTAAATGCTTTAGACGCGGTTACAGACGTTGTTGCCCCAAATTTTGATCCTTCCTATCAAGCAAAAACCGACCCTGACAACCCAGTCAGGTTTGGCGTTAAAGACGTAATGGATTTGACCTGGAAGAATTTACTGGATGCATACACCTGTACAGAGTGTGGAAGATGTACGTCTTCTTGTCCTCAAAATCAAACAGGCAAAAAACTATCGCCACGAAAAATCATGATGGATACACGTGACAGAATGGTTGAAGTTGGTAAAATAATGGATGCCAATAATGGGGTGTTTGTTGACGACGGAAAATCTCTACTAGACAATTATATCAGCAGAGAAGAATTATGGGCTTGTAATACATGCAATGCCTGCGTTCAAGAATGTCCTGTAAATATTAATCCATTAGAAATAATAGTGGAGATGAGACGATACATGGTAATGGAAGAAAGCCAATCACCTGCAGAACTAAACAATATGTTTTCTAATATGGAAAATAACGGCGCTCCGTGGCAATTTAGTCCGTCTGACAGAGCAAATTGGATAAACGAATAATAGCATGAAAAAGGATCTAATTGAAATTGAAAAAGAAGGTAAAAAGTTAAGCCCTGTTTTACCTAAAGATGTAAAGAATTATCTGATTGATATTGATGGGACAATTTGTGATGATATTCCTAACGAAGAACCTGAAAGAATGAAAGATGCGGGATTGTATCCTGAAGCCTTAGAAACGATCAATAAATGGTTTGATGAAGGTCATATAATCACCTTTTTTACATCAAGAACAGAAGAGCATCGCATAGTAACTGATGAATGGTTAAATAAGCATGGTTTTAAATATCATGGCTTACTAATGGGGAAACCAAGAGGGGGTAATTATCATTGGATAGATAATCATCTTGTAAAAGCAACAAGATATGATGGGAAGTTTACTGATTTGATTAAGAAAGAAGCTGTAATAGAAGTTTTTGACAATTAATTTGTAAAAGCATGGAACAATTAAAAGTACCAACAATGGCTGATATGATAGCTCAGGGCGAAGTACCGGAGATTCTATTCTGGGTTGGTTGTAGCGGAAGTTTTGATGACAGAGCCAAGAAGATTACGAAGGCTATTGTTAGAATTTTAAACCACGTTGGTGTCAAATTTGCCATTCTTGGAATGGAAGAAAGCTGTACAGGCGATCCGGCCAAAAGAGCAGGTAATGAATTTTTATTCCAAATGCAGGCCATGCAAAACATCATGACGATGAACAATTACGAAATAAAAAAAATCGTAACCGGTTGTCCTCATTGCTATAATACAATTAAGAATGAATATCCCGCATTAGGAGGCAATTATGAAGTAATCCATCATACACAATTAGTGCAAGAATTAATCGACTCCGGAAAGCTAAAAGTTAATGGCGGAGAATTTAAAGGGAAGAAAATTGTTTATCATGATCCTTGCTATTTAGGAAGAGCAAATGATGTATATGAAGCACCGCGTCAGGTAATAGAAAAACTGGATGTTGAACTTTCCGAAATGAAAAGAAGTCGGGCTAAAGGTTTTTGCTGCGGTGCAGGCGGAGCGCAAATGTTTAAGGAAGCTGAAAAGGGAGATAAAGAAGTAAGTACCGAAAGAGCCGAAGAAGCCTTGGCATTAAATCCCGATATAATTGCTGTTGGATGTCCGTTCTGTAATACAATGATGACAGATGGCGTAAAACATTTTAATAAAGAAGATAAAACCAAAGTTTTAGATATAGCTGAGTTAATAGCTAATGCAAACGATTTATAAAAGTATATTCCCGGTCACTTATTTCAAAACAAGCTTTCAAATATTTGGAGTTGCATTCTTTTTAATTCTATTTCAAGGGTGTAAAAACGATGAGATTTCAGAAAAAGAAATTGAGCTGGCAGATAGCTTGAGTATAAAATTAAACTCCACAGAATTAAAAAAAATCAACGCCGAATTATTAGAAAATCCTTCAAGCGCTGAATTATATAACAAAAGAAGTAAAGTTTATATACAATATAAACAATATGACGAAGCGATTGGCGATGCAAAACGTGCAATTATCATTGATAGTACAAATGCAGATTACTATATAACGCTCGCAGATGCTTATTTTGCTCAGAATAAAACCAGAAATACCAAAGAAGTTCTTGAAAGAACCGTTACCAAGTTTCCTGAAAACACAAACGCATTAATGAAACTGAGTGAATTGTATTTTATTGTTAAGCAGTATCAAAATGCAATCGACAACATCAATAAAGCACTTAAAATAAATGAAAACTTAGCTAATGCCTATTACCTGAAGGGCAGCATTTACAGAGAAAGTGGCGATACAACAAAAGCTATTTCAAGTTTAGAAACAACCGTTGAACAAGACAACTCATTTTTAGATGCTTATTATGATTTAGGTGTAATTTATTCTGCAAGAAAAAATCCATTAGCCTTAGACTATTTTAATAATGTTCTAAGGATCAATCCAAATCATATTGAAGCTAATTATGCTAAAGCAAAACTTTTACAGGATTTAGAAAAATATGATGAGGCATTAGAACAATATAAATACCTGTCAAACATAGATAAAGACAATTTACAATCATTATACAACTCGGGCGCAATATATCTGGATATTAAGAACAATTATGAATTAGCGATAGAGTTTTTCAGTAAATGCATTTCCATTAATTCAAATTGGGCAGCACCATACTTTGGCAGAGGATACGCTCATGCTAAATTAGGTGATAAATCAAAGGCCAAGGAAGACTATGAAACTTGCTTAAAAATAGACCCTGAATTTTCTTCAGCAAAAATAGGGTTGAGAGAATTAAAATAACCCAAAAAAGGTGAAAAAAGCTTATTTCAATAGTTAATTCTATAAATTTAAACTGTGAAGAACAAAGAACCTAAACACGTTGGTATCGCACTTCAAGGCGGAGGTGCTCATGGCGCTTTTGCCTGGGGTGTTTTAGACCGTTTGTTAGAAGAGGATAACATCATTGCCGATTCTATGTGTGGAACAAGTGCCGGAGCAGTTAATGCTGTTACATGTGCCTACGGATTGCATGTTGGAGGGCCCGAAAAAGCAAAAGAACTTTTAGAAAGTCTTTGGAAAAAAATTGCACAAAGCGGTACATACTTGTTTAAACCAGGATGGTTTGATCAATTCTTTGGCAATGGAAACATGTATAATAGCCCAGGTTATGTGATGTTTAATACAATGACGCAATTTTTGTCACCGTATCATTTTAATCCGTTAAATTATAATCCATTAAAGGATATCTTACTTGACTTAATAGACTTTGACGATTTACACAAATACAATAAAAAGAAAATTTACATCTGTGCTACAAACGTAAAAACAAACCGTGCAAAAATATTTTCAAACAACGATATTTCTGTTGACTCTGTTTTAGCCAGTGCGTGTTTGCCGTTTTTGTTTCAAGCAGTAGAAATTGATGGAGAATATTATTGGGATGGAGGTTATATGGGGAACCCTCCTATTTTTCCTTTAATCACCGGAACAAACATAAAAGACATAGTGTTGGTAAAGATTAATTCTGTTAACATTAAATCTGTTCCAACAACAGCAAGAGATATTTCTGACAGAGTAAATGAAATTTCATTTAATAGTAGTTTGATTAACGAAATAAAGTTGATTCATTATCGAAATGAATTATTAAGAAATGGAATTTTAACAATTGATGATAAAGCCAACAGAGAAATTTTCATACATACCATAAGTGGTTATGATGCACTTAGTCAATTAAGCTACAGTTCAAAAATGAATACGTCATGGGAATTTTTGCTTGACTTAAAAGAAAAAGGACGTCAAACTGCTGAAAAATGGCTACAAGATGAATTTCATTTAGTTGGTAAAAAATCTACTTTTGACATTGAAGAACACTTTTTCGATAAATTTTAATTTTTTTCATCGATAAAAGCATTAGCGAAATATTCTGCGATTATTCTGCTTATTCTTTCCGGAAAGCTTAATTCACAAAATGACTATTTCACCAACAGTGATTACTTATTAAAATACTCTAATTCAAATTTATTTCATAAAACACCCGGCAGCGACTACCCTGATACAACAATTCTAAATGAGCATATCTTTTCTGAAAGAAACTTTTTAGGTAATGTTGGTTTGGTTTCGCCAAATTACCTTCTACAAGACAATTCCAATTCTCTTGGCTTTATACTTCATGATTTTAATGATAAACATTTAAAAACAAGCAAAGATGAAATAAGTTACTATAAAACAAAAGGTCCTTATGCGAAATTACAGGGTATTGCCGGTAGTAAGCAACTCCAAATGTTCAACATTCTTTTTACGAATAATTTTAAAGATAATTTCAATGTAACTTTAGAGATGAAGCGAAACAACTCAACCGGTTATTATCTCAAACAACAATCCTTCACTAACAATTTCTACATTAATTCACACTTTCACACAAAAAATAACAGGTATGGATTTAAGAATTTTATCTCTGTAAATAATTATCGTTTTCAGGAAAATGGTGGAATTATCAATGATACTTTAGGAGACGTAAACACACTCGTTAATAAAATATTAGTTCCTGTTAAATTGAGTAACGCCAGCAAAGATGTCAGAGAGCTTGGTTTTAATTGGAATAACTGGTTTCATTTGAATGAGTACGATAATGAAAATCCACATCATTACTTAAATATAGAATCTTCTTTTTTTATTAATAAATACAAATACAAAGACGATGGAATTGAGTCAGATAATTTTTACCTTCTCACATATTTGGATACTGCAACAACACTAGACAGTACAAGGCTTTATCAGCTAACCAATACTTTAAATTATTCTTTCTATAATTCCAATAAAACTTTTGGGTTATATGCTGGTATCCGGCACGAATTGTCAATGTTGTGGCAGAAGAGTGATTCTACTTTAGAAAATTATATTGCAAATGCAGGTTTTTACTTACAAAAAGAACTTCAAGGCGATTCTATCAGCAATCTATTATTAAATCTAAGCGCGGATGGTGAATACATCGTGGAAGGCACTAATGAAGGTAATTATCTTATAAAAAGTTCAAATACCCTTGTCAAAAACAAAAACAAGAAAGAACTATTTTCTGTTAATGTATCTTTTATAGCAGAATCAAGAAGTCCAAATTATATTTTTTCCAGATGGTATAGCAATCATTACATCTGGGAAAATAAATTCAACAATACCCAAACGAACACCTTGAATGGTGAGTTAAAATACAAATTCTTAAGTGTATCAGGCATGTATAAAATAATGGATAATTATTTATATTTCGATGAGCTAGCTTATCCAAAACAACATAACGAACAAATAAATGCATCAAACGTTACTGCAAAATTGGAACATATTTTTCTAAAACATATTGGAATAGGCGGAACACAAACGTTTCAGCAAACTTCAAGTAATTTAATCAGTTTACCTAAAAGCATCAGCACTGCTAAACTGTATTATTATGGCAACCATTTTAAAAACAACCTGAATATTGCCTTTGGAGCAGAATTAAATTATTATGATGAATTTACACCTTATGGTTATTTACCTGCAACACAAGTTTTTTATGTGCAGCAAAACTATAAGGCCGGTAATTTTGTATTTCTGGACGCTTTTATCAATGCAAGAATAAGACCTGTCAACTTTTTCCTCAAAATGGAAAATGTATTACATGGAATGCTTGGGTCTAATTACAGCATGGTTCCGGGTTATTACCAACCGGAACGTGCATTCCGATTTGGTATTTCCTGGCAATTCTTTGATTAAATTCCGCTAGTTCCGCTCAAAATACTGAAATTAATGTTCTCAGGGTGTTCTTCCGGTTTAACTGTAATTACTGGAATTTTACTTAAGTGAATTACTTGCTGAGTATATGGCCCCAAGAAGAATCCGCTAAATTCTGCATCTTGGTCACTCATTATCACCATCAAGTCTGCATTGACTTTTTCTGCGTAGTTAACAGTAGCAACGGCTCTGTTCTTTAGTCCGGTTAAAACCTCAGAAGTATAATTCACTCCTTTTTCTTTGGCTAAATCGCCAATCTGATGTAGAATTAATTCCATGGCAGGCTTCTTTGCCTCCATGTCGGTATTCAATAAAGCGACGGCGTAAACGTGTGCCCTAAATAATTTTGCAAGCTCAAGCGCATAAACCACCTTCTGGCGAGAATGAGCACTACTGTCGATGGGAATTAATATATGGCTGTAGCCTTTGTGATTAGCTTCACTGCTCATTGTCATTACCTGGCAATTCGCTTTTGTAATAACGCGCAATGCGTTACTTCCAATAACTAGCTCCTCTAAAGGACTGTAACCATGGGTTCCCATGACTACTAAATCTGCACTGATTTCTTCTATTGTGTCAATTATTTCATTTGAAGGAATTCCTGTTTTGATTATACAATCAACCTTAATTTTGTACTCATTTTTAATATCCTCAGCCAGCTGAACTAATTTCTCCTGTAATTTTTTCTCAATTTCTGTAGAGTTTTCCATTTGAACAATTGGCAGAAATACATTCTGACTTGTGTAATGTGCATTAATGACATGCAATAAATACAAATCGCCTTTTGAATATTGTGCCATAAAAGCACCATGCTTTACTGCCAACATTGAAGTTTCACTGAAATCAATTGGAATAAGAATTTTAGAAGACTTAAAATGAATCATAATGGTAAGTTTAGACCACTAAGATAATTTTAATTTTCAATTTTACAAGCCCTTCAGGGTGAGCAGGGTAACATTTTCTACATGTGATGTTTGCGGAAACATGTCGACTGGCTGCACAACTTGGAGATTATAGCGTTCCTTTAACAATTCTAAATCTCGCCCTTGCGTAGATGGATTACAACTAACATAGACAATCTTTTTAGGTTGTAAATCCATAATAACCTTAATCACTTCCGGGTCCATACCGGCTCTTGGCGGGTCTGTAATTACAACATCAGGGTGTCCATTTGCCTTAACAAAATCAGGGGTAAAAACCTCCTTCATGTCGCCTGCAAAAAAAAGTGTATTACCAATATTATTTATTTCAGAATTTACCTTAGCGTCTTCAATGGCCGCTTCCACATACTCAACGCCGATTACTTTATTACATTGGGAAGCTACGAAATTAGCGATGGTACCTGTTCCGGTATACAAATCATATACAACCATATCCTTAGATAATCCGGCAAAATCACGCACAATCTTGTATAATTCATAAGCCTGCAAAGAATTCGTTTGGTAGAAAGATTTAGTACTAATACGGAACTGAAGATCCTCCATTTTTTCAGTTATGTATGAATCACCATGATAAACATGAATTTCCAGGTCCGTTAGTGTATCATTCCCTTTCGGATTATGCACATATTGAAGGGACGTAATTTGTGGGAATGCTTCGATTAAGTACTTACATAAATCCTTGATTTCTTTAGGCTTATTTTCGAACATACTGATAACGACCATTAATTCACCTGTTGATGTGGTTCGTATCATTAAAGTTCTCAACATACCAGACTTTCCTCTTATATCAAAAAAAGTAAGTTTGTTTCTAAAAGCATATTCTCTAATGGCATTTCTGATAGCATTACTGGCTTCATTTTGAAGATGGCATTCTTCAATATCAATAACCTTATCAAATAATCCGGGAATATGAAATCCTATACCATTGGTATTTAATTCATCCTTATTGCCAAGCTCCTCAGCTGTTAGCCAACGTTTATTTGAAAAAGTGTATTCCAATTTATTTCGATAAAAATACGGAACCTTGTTTCCAAGAATTGGTCGAAATTCTCCATATGCTATCTTACCAATTCTTTCTATCGCGTCTTTAACATGTTTCTCCTTAAATTCTATTTGGGACTGATAAGACAAATTCTGCCACTTGCAACCTCCGCAAACTCCAAAATGCTTACAAACAGGCTCAATTCTGCCTTCGGACGATTTTTCAACACTAACAATTGAAGCTTCAAGAAGGTTCTTTTTTTTCTTAAAGACCCTTGCGTTTACAACATCTCCGGGAACTGCTCCCTTAATAAAAACCACCCAACCTTCAATCTTGGCCAAACCTTTCCCATCTGAAGTCATATCAATGATATGAAGGCCGTTCAGAATTGTATTTTTCTTAACTGTTTCCACTTTTTAAGGTGGCTAAAGTTAAGTATCTTTGGCGAATGTTCAGGTACTTTCTAAAACTTTCCTATGATGGAACCAACTATAACGGTTGGCAAATTCAAGAAAATACTGCTAATACCATACAACAAGTTTTACAGGATAAAATAAGTTTGCTGGTTAAAGAAAAAATAGAAATTGTTGGTTGCGGAAGAACCGATACAGGAGTACATGCTAAAAACTATATAGCACACTTTGATTTAGATTCAGATATTCTTCAAAAGAATAAAAATCATTGGTTATATAAATTCAACACCATTTTGCCTCCTGAAATTGCTGTTCAAGATTATTTCGAAGTTGACAACGCAGCACACGCCAGATTTGATGCAATTTCAAGAACCTATTATTATTTTGTTCATACTGCAAAAAACCCTTTTATTGAAAAATATAGTTATTTTCTTTCAGGCGAACCGGATTTTGAATTAATGAATAAAGCGGCTGAAATATTATTCAAGCATTTAGATTTTACAAGCTTTAGTAAATTGCATACACAAACCAAAACCAATAATTGTAAGATTACCAAAGCGGTTTGGCAAAAAGTAGGAATTGACCAGTATCGCTTTACAATAACATCAGATCGATTTTTAAGAGGAATGGTAAGAGCAATTGTTGGTACTTTGTTATTGGTTGGAAAAAATAAAATTAGCTTAAAAGAATTTGAAAATATAATTTTAGCGAAAGACAGAGGTAAAGCCGGAAGTAACGCCCCGGCCAATGCTCTATTTTTAGTTGGTATTAAATACCCAGAAGATTTATTCAGTGAGTGAAGAAAAAAAAATAAATGCGTTTAACTTAAGCTTAATTAAGCGAATTCTGTCTTACACCAACGAATACAGGAAGCTTTTTCTATTAGCGCTCTTTATTACATTGTTTCTTTCGGCTTTAAGTATAGCAAGACCATTACTAATAAGTGAAGCACTTACCAATTATGTTGAGAAATCTTCAGATGTCTCAGGTTTAACAAGAATGTGTCTCATAATACTTGGCTTTATTTTTCTTGAAGCCATTTTACAATACTTCAACACCAATCTAACCAATTATATCGGACAATCAATTATTAGAAATTTACGCATTCAATTGTATCGTCACGTTATTCATTTAAAAAGCAAGTATTATGATAAGACACCTGTTGGAATGCTGGTTACAAGAGTTATTTCTGATATAGAAAGCTTAAGCGATGTTTTCTCACAGGGGTTTATCGTCATTCTAGGTGATATATTTATGTTGGTTGTTTTTATCTCAGCAATGCTTTATAAAAACTGGGTATTGGCACTATTGGTTTTTACAACTATTCCGCTGCTCATGATTGCCACAAATATGTTTAAGAAAGGGGTTAAGAAAACATTTACAATGGTACGAAATGCTGTTTCTGAATTAAATGCATTTGTTCAGGAAAGATTGAGTGGCATGATTGTCATACAGCTATTTAACAAAGAGGAAGAAGAATTTCAAAAATTTGAAAAAATAAACAGGCAGCATAGAGATTCTAACATTAAATCAATATTCTATTACTCAGTATTCTTTCCTGTTGTGGAAATTCTTTCATCGGTTTCTATTGCTTTAATGATATGGTTTGCCGGAAACAATTACGAATGGCTGAATGTTACACTGGGAGATTTAACCTTTTTCTTAATGCTGACTCACATGATGTTCAGACCAATCAGAATGTTAGCTGATAGATTAAATACATTACAAATGGGTATCGTTTCAGCTGAAAGAGTTTTTAAAGTCTTAGATACAGAGGAAAAAATAAGCGATAAAGGAACGACCATATTTGAATCATTGAATAATGGCATAAGTTTTAAGAATGTTGACTTTCATTACAATGAAGAAAATCCAGTATTAATTAATTTAAATCTTAAAATTAATAAGGGAGATAAAGTTGCCTTTGTTGGTTCAACAGGCTCAGGAAAAACAACTATAATTAATTTGTTGAGCAGATATTACGAAATCAATGGCGGAAGTATTGAAATTGATTCTATAGACATTCGTGATTATAAACTACAAAGTCTCAGAAAGAATACTGGTGTTGTATTACAAGATGTATTTCTGTTCAACGATAGCATTTATAACAATATCGCTCTATTCGATCAATCAATAACTCGAAAGCATGTAGAAAACGCCATTAAAGAAATTGGTCTGCAAGATTTTATAAATGATTTACCGGGTGGCCTAGATTACGTTGTTAAGGAGAGAGGTATTAGTTTATCTGCAGGACAAAGACAGTTGGTGGCGTTTATTAGGGCGTATGTATACAATCCGGATATTTTTGTTTTAGACGAAGCAACAGCATCTATTGACACGCCAACAGAAATGTTAATTCAAAAGGCACTCAGTGCGATTACAAAAAACAGAACGTCAATTATTATTGCACATCGTTTGTCAACCATTATGGATTCTGACAAAATTTACGTGTTGAAAAACGGTAAAATAATTGAAGAAGGAAATCCTAAAGAACTATTAAAAACAGATGGGGAGTTTTCTAATTTATATAATAAACAATTAGAACAGGAAAACCCTGTCTAATTATTCCACAATCTGACCATCCTTCATAACCAAGCATCTATCAGCCATTTTGGCTAATTCATTATTATGAGTTACAATAACAAAAGTCTGATTGAACTTATCTCTTAAATCAAAGAATAATTTGTGTAATTCAGTTGCATTCTTGCTGTCCAAATTACCACTTGGTTCATCCGCAAAAACAATTTTAGGGTTATTGATTAATGCCCTGGCCACAGCCACTCTTTGTTGCTCTCCCCCACTCAATTCAGATGGCTTGTGATCCATTCTTGATTCAAGGCCCAACATAGTTAGTAATTCTTTGGCACGCTCTTCAGCTTCCTTTCTGCTTTTCTTCGCAATAAAGGCAGGAATGCAAACGTTTTCCAAGGCAGTAAACTCAGGCAAAAGATGATGAAACTGAAAAACAAAACCAATATTCTTGTTTCTGTATTCCGCCAGTTTTTTATCATTTAAA
>JBFWYJ010000066.1:0-11444 GCA_050186555.1 Bacteroidia bacterium | reverse complement strand
AGGCGCTTGTAGTTTTCTTTGGGTTTTCTGTGTTAAGCTTCCAGCTTCTGGTAACATCGCCATTTGTTTTTTTGTTTTCGATCTTTACTACATCTGCTCCTAATTCAGCAAAAAAATATCCAACACCCGGTCCGGCTAATACACCCGCCAATTCAACTACCTTAAGATCCTTAAAAATTTTCTCCATTGATTAATATTGAGGTAAAAGAGGTTTGTTGTCTAATATTGAGTCAATTTTACTCATTACTTTATCGGTAAGCAATGGAATCACATTTAAAGCCTCAAGATTTTCTTTTAATTGACTTACTTTACTTGCACCTAATATTACCGTACTAACATTAGGATTTTTGGCGCACCAGGCGAGTGCTAATTTTGGTAGAGAAGTACCTAAATCTGTAGCTAATTTTTCCAGCTTTTGGGTTTTAGCAATTCTTGATTTATCACCTAAAGTTCGTTCCTTCAACCAATCCATTCCTTCTATACTTAATCTCGTGTTCTTAGGGAAACTTTTATTGTATTTACCACTAAGCAATCCGCTGGCTAATGGACTCCATATTGTTGTTCCTAAACCATAATCCCTAAAAAGCAAAAGATAATCTTTTTCCATTTTCGTTCTTTCAAACATATTATACTGTGGCTGTTCCATGGTTGGACCAATCAATTTATAATCTTTAGCAACGGCAATGGCCGCCATGATTTCATCATTTGCCCATTCACTTGTACCCCAATATAAAATTTTCCCTTGCTGAATCAAGGTATTCATGGCAAGCACTGTTTCTTCTATTGGAGTGTTCTTGTCTGGTCTGTGACAAAAGAACAAGTCAATGTAATCTTCTCGCAAACGTTTTAGTGCTGCGTTGCAGCCTTCAATAATATGCTTTCTTGATAACCCTGTTTGATTTGGCTTGCCATCTTCGTATCCAAAAAATACTTTACTTGAAACCACGTATGAACTGCGTGGCCATTTTTTCTGTTGGATAATCTTACCCATTACTTCTTCGGATTTTCCTCTTGCATATATTTCAGCATTATCAAAAAAGTTGATACCATTTTCGTAAGCCGTGCTTAATAGATTATCCGCTAATTTATTGTCGATTTGTTTTCCAAATGTTACCCAAGTTCCAAATGAAAGGGTACTCACTTGTAATCCGGATGTTCCAAGTCTACGATATTCCATAATTATTCAATTCTAAATGAGAGAACAAATTACGGAAAAATAAGTTTAACAATAGAATAGATGGGGGTTAAACTGCTTCTACTTCTTCAAAGATAAAGGGTACTCCAACCAATCTCTGCATGATATTTCCTTGTTCTATCATGTCATCATCATCCGCATCATGTATCCACGTTATTTTGGTTAAGTCTTTTGCTGAAGGAATAGACACAGCTTTCTTAAGAAATTTCAGCACAATGTACATGCTTGACGTGTTAATGTAGGCTAAATGTACTTTAATAACTACAGACACAGGCTCAAGCATTTTAAACTGATCTAGCCATGATAAGGCTGGCTGATAAAATTCAGAAGGATTTTCCGGTATAGACATGCCGGAAATAGATATCATTCCATTTATATTTAGCGATATCTCAGGTGTTCTTCTTGTTCTTTCTATGAAAATATTTTTCATTTTGCTTAAAGTCTCCTAACAAATATACGAGTAATGGATACAAAAATCCATGACTGATATCATCCTCTAAAAGGATAAATCGCAGATTGCAATTCAGTTAAACACTTGAAGAACAATCTTATATGGACATAATTAAAAGAAAGAGTTTAGGGATTGAAATTATACCAATCAAGGGTATACTTAGACGAATATAAGTATTATGCGTTTGTATATGCAGTAAAATCAGGTGTTTCAATTAAGCGACGGGAATTTACGCGACAAATATTAATAAGAATTTCACACAATATTTACTTTATTCTATTAAGACTGAGTTGTTGGAATCTATTGCGTTGTAAGCTTTGCGACTTTTATTAATGAGTATCTTTGTCCTAATGGGAAGAATAATGGCAATAGACTATGGAAGCAAACGAGTAGGTATTGCTGTTACAGACCCTCTTCGCATTATTGCCAATGGTTTGGATACAATACATAGTAAAGACGTAATAGAATACATCAAACAATATATTGCTAAAGAAATAGTTGATATTATTGTTGTTGGCTTGCCAAAAACCTTGTTAAATAAGGGCAGCGATAGTCAAAGATTTATTGAACCATTTGTAAAACACTTAATAAAGACATTTCCAAACATAGAAATTGAACGGTTTGATGAGAGGTTCACCAGCTCAATTGCTCAGCAAGCCATGATTTTGGGAGGGATGAGTAAAAAAGACAGAAAAATAAAGGAAAACGTAGACAGAATCAGCGCTACACTGATTTTGCAGGATTATATGGAATTTATTAAAAATAGATAAAATTGTAACCTGGCACCAGATTTGTAGTATATTGAACTATAAGAACTTTAAATATTGAACTATGACAAGAGACAGCGAAGAAAGAATCAGAAGAGCATTTGCTGAGAAAGATTTCCACGACATTAAAGCAAGAGACAGTTGGCACCTTTTTAAAATAATGGGTGAGTTTGTTAACGGTTTTGAAAAAATGAGCCAAATGGGACCATGCGTTTCTATTTTCGGTAGTGCTCGTACCAAGCCGGATCATAAATATTATAAGTTGGCAGAGGAAATTGCCTACCAACTTACCCAAGAAGGTTTTGGTATTATTTCGGGCGGTGGTCCGGGTATAATGGAAGCCGCGAATAAAGGAGCTAAAAGAGGTAACGGTGCAAGTGTTGGATTGAACATTGTTCTGCCTTTCGAACAAAAACCAAATGATTACATCGATCAAGACAAGAATATTTCATTTGACTATTTTTATGTAAGAAAAACAATATTCCTAAAATATTCTCAAGGTTTTATCGGTATGCCGGGAGGCTTTGGAACACTAGACGAATTGTTTGAATCTCTCACCCTTGTACAAACAAGTAAGATTGCACAGTTTCCGGTAGTTCTTGTAGGTAAAAATTACTGGAAGGGAATGTTTGATTGGATGAAAGAGACTATGTTAGAGGAAGAGTCTTATATTTCCCCCGGAGATTTAGATTTGTTCAAGCTGGTTGACACTGCAGAAGATGCAGTAAAGCATATTACTGATTTCTATAAAAAGTACGCACTAAAGCCAAACTTCTAATTGTGATCAAATTACTAATACGCTTAATAGTATTTGTTTGGTCATTTTTACCCTGGAAATTGCTTTATATAAAAAGCTCCGCATTTTATGTTTTTGTTTATTATATTTTAGGATATAGAAAGAAAGTAGTATTTGAAAATATAAAGAATTCCTTTCCGGACAAATCAGAGCAGGAACGTAAAAAAATCATGAAAGATTTTTATAAGCATTTCTGTGATTTGCTGTTTGAAGCCATTAAAATGGCGAGCATGAGTAAAGAAGATTTCGAATTACGTTGCCGTTTTACTGAAAATGCAAAAAGTGTTTTTAATGAATTAAGCAGTAGAAAGCAGACAAACATTTCTGTTCTTGGGCATTGCGGTAATTGGGAATGGAATGCTTTGTCTTATCAATGTCAGTTTAAACAAGATTTGTTAGGGGTATATCATAAATTATCCAATGAAGGAGTGGGTGATTTATTGTACAAATGGCGTACAAAGTTCGGTGCAAAGATTATTTCCTTAGAAAAGTTCTATCGTTTTTTGATTGAACACAAGAATGAAGGGTTTACAATTGGCCTGATAGCAGATCAAAGTGCACCGCCGGAAACCTCATATTGGACACCATTTTTAAATCAAGATACCGCTGTGTTTAATGGCCCGGAGAAACTAGCGCTAAAAAATAAATATCCGCTTTATTACATAGACGTTTCTAAAGAAAAAAGAGGCATGTATGTGCTGGATATTGTTCAGCTTTGGGATGGAGAAGAAATAGTAGACAGAGGAGAGCTAACTAAACGACATGTATTAGCGCTTGAAAGTAATATCAAAAGGCAACCGGAAATTTGGCTTTGGAGTCATAGAAGGTGGAAACATAAACGACCACTACTTTAGCCAATTAAAATTCACACCACGTTTATCAATTCCAATTGCAGGAAAAGGAAGTTTAATTAGGTTAAAAGTTGAGGCAATTCCCTTTAACCATTTCTTTTTAAAGTTCAGCTTAGAGAAATCAATATCTATACTAAAATAATACTGCCTGTATCTTTCCGGGTGCACAGTATATAAAACATTGCTGTCCTCATAATGGTAAGTGTAAGAAATATTTTCTGCTCTTACCATTCCTGTTGCACTGTATCCCAAAGATAGACACAGCCAGTTCATTTTTTTGAGTTTATTACTAAAATTAAAAGGGCTAAAACTTAACCAGTATGTTTGAGCATTATAGTCTTTTAGCAATCTTTCAGGTAAATTGGAACCTAGCAAATTTGGATTGTAGTAAGGGTAAATACTTTTTGTATAGGAATACTTAATAATGAATTTTTGCTCATCCCACAAGCTGTGCTGAATTAATGCAAGACCAGCACCACTAACGTTTGCTAACATATCGCCATAAGAGAACCCCCATCCATTACTAAAACCATCTAATATCTCTACTCCGGTTAAGTAAATCAAGCCCGTTGTTCCCATGACTAATTGCTGTCTTTTGGACATGCCGGCCCAAGCACTTGCTTCCATGCTCAATCTTCCCAATTGTGATGCTGTCCAAAAATGCCCGACCTTATCCATTTGCAACCATTCGCTGTTGTCGTTAAAGAAATGAAAAGAACCTGTTTGGTGTTGTTTATACCAGGCCTGCTGAAGTAAAATTAAAGAGCCTCCTCCTGTTAATATTTCTCCTCCAATAACAATGCATTTTCTCTGTTTAAAATTACTTTGAGTTAAACTATCTGAATTCTGAGATATCGAAGAAAATGGCAGGATGAAATATGCAAGTAAATATGTAAGTATTTTTGACAAGACTGTGTCATCAAAGATACTTAAAAATCATTGGCATCAATGAGGTCCTGAATGTCTGCAAGGTTTAATTTGCTTTGTTTAATACTTTGTTCAATTGGTATTCTACTGCCCGGGTTTATGTTATTATCGCCAACCCCAATTGTATTATTTAAGTCCATAACATCATATAAATTCCTGTTATTAAAAACACTTTTGGTTTTTCCGAATCTAAATACAAGTCCTAAGTTTAAGAAGCCCGTAGATTTAAAATCTTTAAAATAGAAATAGGTTTTATACTGTTTACTCGGATCATTGCTGTTATTCGCTTTCTCAGAATAAAATGCGATTCTGTTTTTTGAACTTGTTCCTAGTGCCACATAATAACTGAAGTTATTTCCAATTGAGCCGTCAAATCTTAATCCTGTTAGAATTTCATATCTGGAGAAATAAAAATATTTTGCTTCTCTGTTAAAATAATAAAGTGAGTCTTTATTCGAGAAAGTAAACATACCTCCCTGTGGTTTAGAATAAAGACTTATCATTGCTTTGTTATTTATAGGGAAATTAAACGCAATATTTTTTGGTATTTGCATTGTAAAATGAAATTTATCTAATCTGCCAAGTCTTAAACCCAGATATGGGAGATAATTTCTGTTCCCCCATAAAAATGATTTAGTGAAGCCTAACCGCAAATTAAAACGTGGAGAAAAATTATGGCTATAGATTAAAGAATTTGCCATTCTAAAATATCCTTTATCATCTTTGAATGTAACATCCTTGGTAACAAAAGGCGAGAAATCTATGAACCAAACACCTTTCTTTCCGGAATTATGGACAATCCTTAAACCCACGCCAACTTTAACCAGATTATGAGTAGCAAGTCCTTCGAACTTCGGCTGGAGAGACATTAAATGACCCGTTAGCAAGTAATGTGTGTTAGAATATGTAACAGAATCATGCTTGAACTTTTTGACAGTTGCAATTGGCGTATAAAAACCGATTACATTCTGTTTTATACCGTAGGTTTTTAACCTGTCGCTGATGAACTCAGAAAATGAATTTGAATCATTAATCGCTTGCTCCGGCTTATTATAAAAATCAGCGAAAATAACGGTGTTAAAATAGTGCTTTGGTTCCTTTATCTTGATTGAGTCGTATATGGATTGTCCGTAAGTTATATTTGATAAAAAACAGAAAGTGCTGCATAAGCAAGACAGCACGAAAAAATTATTCTTGAATATTAAAGACACAAATATTACTTCTCTTTAATCAAATTAATTACTTCTTTTTTAAATTCTTTTTCAGCAATCTGCAATTGCACTAATTTTTTTACGCCAATAATTGAGGCCAGTTTCTCATAGTAACTTTTGGTAATGTCAGCTTCTGCCTGCAAAGCATTGTTTTCCAATTTAATTATTTCTTCAGCTTGAGCTTCATTGTAGTTAGGCGGTAGCTTTCTATAAGCCTTTCGGAGTTCAATTTTTAAGGCTCTGAGTTTATCATTCATCTCATTATAAACAGGCCAAAACTTTACTGATTCATCTTTATTAAGTTCTAATTTTTTATTAATAAAAGAAGCTCTCAAGGCTTCAACCTTGTCTTTTTGAGCAAAAAGGGTTTGGTTAAATACCCACAAAACAATAATACATACAACTATTTTAGCTAATCTGTTCAATCAATATAATCTAAAAGTTCTTCATCAAAAGTTTCATTGGTGTCGGTTTTTGTATCCAATACCTTATTTTCATCAGAAATGCTTTCTCCTATCTTTTTCTCTAATCTTTCTTTTAATTTATCAGAATCAACCAAGTCAAATAATTGTTCATTATCCAATGATTGGAAATTAAACTTCATTAATTCATCCTTATCTATACAAGCAAGCGTATGACAATCTTCATTAACTATTTCTTTGTCTGCAAAGTAATTGTTGTAAACCCAAACGCCAATTGTTATTACAAGCGATGCGGCCGCAGCATACATTGTGGTTCTATAAAACAAATGAATAACATTTGTTTTTACTTCAGTTTTATTAGAAACAGGAATATTTGGTCTTTTATCAAAATAAACTTCAGGCGTAATAAAACCTAAATCTTCTGATTTATATTCCTCCAATAAACAAATAGTCTTTAAATTCTCAGTATTATCTTCAAAATAGCCATCAGGCACATTCATCGCTACAGACTTATTAATGTCGCTCAAATTTTGATAAGGAATTAATTCAAGCAAAACTTCATTTTCTGAGCTGTAATTTTCAGGAGTGATGAAGCCACTATTATTAAATTGTTTTTTGATTAAAGTCAGAGAAGGATATTCACTGTGTTCTGCATCCCATTCAATTTTATTTTTGATAGAGCGGGCAGAACGCTTGAAATAGCCATCCGGCATGCTAAATGAATCGTTTATGTTTTTGTTATCCTTCAATTTGTTCTTTGACTTATTTTATTACTTGAGGTTTAATGATTTGTTAAATATTCTTCAATTTTTTTTGCAGCTAAATGGTAACTTGCTTTAAGTGCCCCAACTGAGGTATCCAACACCTGACTCATCTCTTCGTAAGGCGTTTCATCGAAATAGCGCATATTAAATACAATTCTTTGCTTTTCCGGAAGTGTTAAAATAGCCTGTTGCAGCTTTAACTGAATATCATCTCCCTTAAAGTATTGGTCACTCTCCAACGACTTAGATAATTGATATTCAATAGGATGGATGCTACTTGTAGCAAGTTTTCTTTTCTTGTTCAAGAAGGTGATACTCTCATTAGTGGCAATTCTATACATCCAGGTGTAAAGTGCACTTTCCTTTTTGAAGTTATCGAGCCCTTTCCAGATCTTAATGTAGGTGTTCTGTAGTACGTCGTCGGCATCATCATGGTCAATCACAATTTTGCGGATATGCCAATACAACCTTTCCTGATAGTGATTAATAAGTAGATCCAAGGACTTATTTCTTGTTTCTTCTTTTGCGAAAAGTTCTAATATTTCAATATCAATTGTAAGTTCCAATTAAAGGCTATTCTTATATTTGACTCCGATTTTATTAAATGGTTTAATCAACTCCTATCTATTGAATAAACAGAGTAAAAATACAAGATTCATTGAAAACCTTCATATTTTCTTTTGGTTATTAAAGGATACTTCATGGGTATTGGAATTGAAGATTGCCGGCGTGGTAATGATTATTCCTACTGTTTCAATAGCAATTTGGATAATGAATCGTACCAAAAATGAGCCTGCATTTTACATTAATCTAGCTGTGCTGTTTTGGATATGCGCCAATAGTTATTGGATGTGTGCCGAGTTTTTTAATTTCGATGAATATAAGCTCTTCGCTCTTATTCCTTTTATTCTTGGGTTTGCCTCTTTTGCTCTTTATATATGGCGCTTGAGTAAGGGAGATACTAACAAGGTTTAGTTAACTAAACCCTTCCAAATTGCTTTGCATAATCCTTTCTTAAGTTTATTTTTATATTCTCACTAACTATTATTCAATTCATGAAAAATGCATACGTTTTCCCTGGACAAGGTTCTCAGTTTCCGGGAATGGGAAAAGACTTATATGATAACTCCGTTAAAGCAAAGGAATTATTTGAAAAAGCCAATGAGATATTGGGATTTCGGATCTCAGATGTGATGTTTTCAGGAACAGAAGAAGAATTAAAACAAACAAAGATTACGCAGCCTGCAGTATTTATCCACTCTGTTATCCAATTTTTAGTTAATGAATCAAAAGCTGCTCCTGACATGGTAGCGGGACACTCTTTAGGCGAATTCAGCGCTTTGGTTGCAAATAACGCTTTAGCATTTGAAGATGCTTTAAAGTTAGTCTACAAAAGAGCGCTGGCAATGCAAAAAGCTTGCGAAATAAATCCAAGTACCATGGCGGCCATTTTAAATTTGGCTGATAATGTAGTTGAAGATATCTGCAAAGAAGTTTCTGATTCAGGTCAAGTTGTTGTTGCGGCTAATTATAATTGTCCGGGACAACTGGTGATATCTGGTACCATTGAAGGAATAAACATCGCTTGTGAAAAAATGAAGGCTGCCGGAGCTAAAAGAGCATTGGTATTGCCTGTTGGTGGAGCATTCCACTCTCCTTTAATGGAACCGGCAAGAGTTGAGTTGGAATCTGCGATAAAGGCAACAAATTTTTCTAAGCCATCTTGTCCTGTTTATCAAAATGTCAATGCCCAAGCCGTAATTGAGCCTTCACAAATCCAGACTAATTTAATTTCTCAACTAACAGCTCCTGTTAAATGGACTCAAAGCGTCACGCAAATGACAGTTGATGGTGCGGGGATGTTTATAGAATGTGGACCCGGTAAAGTTTTACAAGGTCTAGTTAAGAAAATCAGTCCTAATGTTGAAGCCGTAGGTTTAACATGAATACAATAAAAAGAATAATTGTTTTGTTGATAATCTTGATTCATCAAGATGTTTCGGCGCAATTTTTTAGAGGTATCGGTATTTATGGTGCAGGAACACAATCCAGACATAAATATAAAAACCGAGATGCAAACAAAAGAGAATTTACTGCAACGGATTATGTTACTAATCCAAATTACTATTCTGCGAGAAATTATATTTCTAAAGAAAGATTTAGTTGGGGATTGGGAGTTTTTGCCGAATTTTTAGACAGAGACCATATGAGATGGCAAACAGAATTTGAGTATGCTAATAAAGGTTCTAAGGAGAGAGAATTTGGAGACCCATTTTTAGGCACAATGTCTAGTGGTTTTGGAACGAATCGTTATACCTATATTTCATGGAATAATTATTTGAAGTTTATTTATGATATGGGTCTGGTATCACATTGGTATTATATGATTGGTGTTAGATTAGAGTATCTGTTTAAGAAATCTACACCTGCAAATTCTACCTATAGCAGTGCATTTAGAACTATTTGGTTTACTGGTGACGTAGCAATAGGAACAGAGTATCCTTTATTTTGGAAATTAAATTGGTTTATTGAAGGTCATTATAATCCGGATATTACCAATACCAGAGTGAATAGTACACTTGTCAGAAACAGGACATTTGAGGCAAGGATAGGAATTATTTATCGACCAAGAAGAAGAAGCATTGATGATTGCAATGCTCCAAAGTATCGAGGTCCTGCTTATTAGAATACAATTATGGCAATGAGTAAAGAAGCAATATTAGCATTAACTAAAGGCGTATTAATGCCTCAAGAAGAAATGCTTGAAGTCGCACGCAAAAAAGGTAAATTATTTATCGGAATCCCTAAAGAAGTGGCATTTCAAGAAAACAGGGTTCCTTTGGTTCCTGATGCAGTTGCTTTATTGGTTAACAATGGCCATAGGGTCTTAGTTCAGTCGGGAGCCGGAAAATCAATTCATTTTGAAGATACCGATTACAGTGAAGCCGGAGCAGAGATTGTTCATTCGCCTGAAGAAGTTTACAAGGCAAATATTATTTTGAAAATTGCACCGCCAACCTTAGAAGAGTTGGATCATATGCAGCCAAAGCAATTATTGTTTAGTTCATTGCAGTTATCAGTGCAACCTGAGAATTTCTTGAAGAAAATGATTGCAAAAAAATTAAATTGTGTGGCATATGATTTAATTACAGACGAAGCGGGTATATATCCTGTTATCAGAGCAATGGGTGAAATAGCAGGCGGAACAAGTTTGTTAATAGCTGCAGAGTTATTGAGTAATGTTAATAATGGAGTAGGGGCGATTTTAGGAGGAATTAGCGGAATATCACCAACTGAAGTTGTAATAATCGGCGCCGGAACAGTTGGAGAATATGCCGCAAGAGCCGCCATTGGCCTAGGAGCTACTGTTAAGATATTTGATAGTTCGACAGCCCGGTTAAGAAGACTTCAAAACAATCTGGGTTCAAGAGTATTTACTTCTGTTATTGTGCCTAAGGTATTAGAAAAACATTTAAAATCTGCAGATGTTGTGATTGGTGCCCTAAGAGCAAGAAACGGACGTGCTCCGGTTGTTGTTACAGAGCAGATGGTAAGCGAGATGAAAGCGGGCTCAGTTATTGTTGATGTAAGTATCGACCAAGGCGGTGTGTTTGAAACCTCTGAAGTAACTAATCATACAAAACCTGTATTTAGAAAGCATGGCGTGATACATTATTGTGTACCTAACATTCCATCACGAGTTGCAAGAACAGCGTCTTACGCATTTAGCAATATCTTTTCTCAGATTATTTTGAATATGGGAGAAGAAGGTGGATTTGATGGTATCGTTAGAAAAGATCACGGACTTAGAAACGGTGTATATATTTACAACGGGATTTTAACTAATCAATTCTTGGCTGAATCATTTAATTTGCCATTCAAAGACATTAATCTTTTGATGGCTGCATTATAAGAAAGAAATTAATTTTATTCTTGTGGAACGTCGTTAAGATAATTAACGGTGTCGCTCGGAGTGCCATCTGGACTGTAATAATACCAAACGCCCTCTCTTAAATCATCTGTATATAAACCTTTAACCAAGAGAAGAGGCTATTCTTCT
>JBFWYJ010000065.1:0-11447 GCA_050186555.1 Bacteroidia bacterium | reverse complement strand
CCACCGAATTTCTCTTCTAATAATATCGGAAACATTAATGGCTCTTATCCTAACTATTCTCTTGCTATTCCTAACCCTATTTTAAATTATAATCCTGTAACAGGAGTATTAGGCTATACACAGACGCCATTTAGTACAACGCTTAGTGTTAATCCAAAATTATCTTTAGCCGGAAATGTCTTAACGTCAGGAAGTGAAACCGTAAGCTTGGCAGCTTTTGATATATGGACTAATAACTCAGGATCTGTTTCATTAGTTGTACCAGCAAATAATGTAGGTATTGGTACAAGTAATCCAGTACAGAAATTGGATGTTCAAGGTTACATCAGAGAAGGTGTTGGATCAACTTTTAATGACGAAGGCTGGCTTATGGCAACACCATCACCCGGAATGTCTTTATTAAGAGCGGGTGGTAGGGCGACAACTGAAATGAGATTGGAGCAACCTAACAATGCTCCTATAACCTTTCAAGTTAATGGAACAGAAAGAATGAGAATTGAACCAAATGGAAATGTTGGAATAGGTGTTGTCCCTGCCACTGAAAAATTAGAAGTTAGTGGTAATATTAAAATTCCGGCAGCTAACAATTATTTATATGCAGGAGTTCAGTCAAGAACAATATCAATACCTGCTGCAGCCTTTATGCCAGAATCAGGAAATAATATAGTTAGAAGAATGATTGCAGGCCAACTTTATGCTTATCCCGCTTTGGGAGGAACTTTAGTAACAGGTTTAGCTACCTATTTTGTAGCCCCAATTAATTTACCTCAAAGCGCAACTGTAACAGGTGTATATGCTTATGTAGTAGATAATGATGCAACATTTAATATTTCATTAACCCAACTTTGGAGAGCAACCACAACGGTTGGCTCTTCTGGCTCAGCTTTTATCATGGCTAATACAGGAGGAACCTCAAGTGGAAACCCAAATATTCAATTGCTTCAGACAAATTCTGTTACATCTCCAATCATTGATAATAATTTGAATATGTATTATTTAAGATTTGGAGGGGCATATACAGGTGTTGGCTCAGAGCAAAATATTAAACTTGCGAGAATGGTGGTAACTTATAACGTGAATAAAACAGATTAATTATTGATGAGAAGTCATTTACTTATAACTTTATTGTTTGGCTGTTTGATAAACAACTTAGTTTCACAAACAATTACACCTTCTGTTATTAACTCTGGCGGTGGTGCTTATACTGTAACAATAAATTCTCAAACGTATTTTTATACAGACAATATTGGTGAAGCAATTATAGGAGTTGGAAGTAATTCAGGAACGATGCTTACAAATGGATTCATTCAGCCTGAGGTAATTTCCGTTGGGCCGGTAAATGTTTATCCTTTGATAACGGATGTTTCATGTATGGATAAAAATGATGGTTCCATTAAAATGATTGCTGAAAATGTTCCTCCGGGTGCTAGTATAACATACACGTGGTATCCCGCTTCTCTTTGTCTAACTTTTGACTGTGCAGAAATTGATAGCTTATCTGCCGGTACTTTTACGGTTGATGTTGCAGTCACACCTACTGCCGGAAGCACCTATACTAACCAATATATTGCAACAATAAAAGATCAAAACGGACCTTGTAGATTGAAAGTGTATAATGGCATTAACCTGTCTGGAAATAACAAATTTTTGTTTTTGGAAAACATTGAGGAATTTAAATCTAATCGGGTATATATCTATAGCAGATGGGGTAATCTGCTCGCGACTATAGAAAATTATAACAATCATGATAATTACTGGCCTAAAGAAGGAAATCCGCCAAAGTCAGGAACATATTTCTATGTTATTGATATAGAGGATAATAATTCTGTTTTAAAGGGTTGGGTTGAAGTTTTCGAATAATGTGTATTTTTATTGAAGGATGGTAAAACAAATTTTAGCATTTATTTTAGGTTTTCTTACAATCGCTGGCGAAGCTCAGATAGCCACGGAGAGCAAAAACAATATGTGTTTGCTCAATGCGGATTATTTTAAAACGTCAAGTTACACGCCTATACCTAATTTAAATGTATTTAATGTTGTATTTAAAAATGTTGGTGAAAATTCTGATGCATATCCTGACGCAGTTTATCTGGATATGGCGAGTACCTCATTAAAAATTGCACGAAATACAGGTTCTATTGCCGCCAGTCAGTTCTTTTCAATGTCAGTTAACGTTGCAACGAAACCGAGTTTCTTCTATGGTAATGTTGCTGTTGCTGATTATAACTTTGATGGAAAGTCAGACATTGTTAACGGGACAGGATTGAATAATATTTATATCCATACGCAAAATGCAGTGCCATATTCTTTTTCCTTGGACTCAATTTCAAATGTTACGCCTACAACAACTCATAAAACAAAGGTTTACAATTTTAATTATAACAATGATTCGAAAACTGATGTTTTGGTTGGTAGTAGTTCTAATGTTTCTCCTAACGGCTACTTTTTTAATGTTTTGCAAAATAATAGCAACCAGGGAGGACCTGTTACTTTTTCTCCAACCATCTCAACATCATCTGTTTTAGCAACAATGACTAATAGCGCGGGGGCGAAATTTGAGATTGCAGTTGCAGATATTATGGGAGATACCAGAGATGAGTTTATTTTTGTTTCTCCAGAAATTGGAGAAAATATTGGTTTTGGGCATTGGTTGTTTGGGAATTTAACATATTCACTTTTTTCGGTTCCGGTTAATGGCTCAAATATATATAAGAATGTAAAAGTGCTTGACCTTAATAATGATTCTCAAAAAGAAATTGCAGTTTTGGGTGAGCTGTCAGGAATCAGTTATGTTTACATCTGTAGCCCTGCTTATACTTCAAGTTTTGTAACCGGAATTAGTATTGATAAAACAATTGTTTTAGGAAGCTTAGGTGTGAGTGCTGATGATATTTCTTTTGGTGACATCAATAGAGACGGTTGGTTGGATTTAATTGTATCGAGATTTTCAAATAATACTATTGAAGTTTATCGTGGTGGAAGAAATGCGAATCTTGATTTTGAAAGTACGCCAACACTTTTTAAAATCCCAAATCATCAAAATTATTATCTGACTGTTGCAGATGTTGACCAAAACTTAAAACCTGATATTATTTCGTATTCACCAAATTCTGGTTCTACAATCGGACTTTTAAGAAATTTTACTGTAAAAGACACCATGTTTTCGGAAAACTTAAAGTATAAAATTTGTCCCGGTGATTCATTGGTGTTGGTTCATCAAATGCAGGAATGTCAAGGATGTGTTGTTAGTGGGTATGCTACCAGTTTTTTTAGTGCTTCTGCACCAAAATACATTCATAAAAAACCAATTTATAGTTCTGGTACATACACTACAAATGTAGTCTACCCAACATTATTTTCATCTCCGCCATCCATCACCACCTGTTCATTAATTTCTAGTCCGGTAGTAATATCACCTGCCGTTGTGCCAACAATTTCTACTAGCGGCAACAAACTGTTATGCCAAGGGGATTCAACCACCTTAAATGCCATAGGTGCAAGTAGTTTGATATGGTCTTTTAATCAAGCCAATACCAGTAGCGTAATTGTTAAACCACCCGCAACCGTAGCATACACAGTTTCTGGGTTAAGTATGGATGGTTGTAAAGGCTTTCATATTGATACAGTTAAGGTTGTACCTGACTTTACCCCAAGTATAAATTCTTCGAAGAGTGAACTGTGTAAAGATGAGAAAGCAAGAGTGTCTGCAACGGGCGGCGTTTCATATTATTGGTTAAACGGTGCAACAAGTTCAACAATAGATTATTTCCAAATTAATGGACGAGACTCTGTTCTTAGTGTGGAAGTTACAAATGCCGCAGGCTGTAAAAGAACCGGTACAATTGAAATTTTATTTAATGATGAATGTAAAGAATTGGTAGTTTTTACTGGTATTACACCAAATAGTGACGGTTTAAATGACCATTTGCATATCCAAAACATTGAAAGCTATCCTAAAAACAATGTGAAAATATTCAACAGATGGGGCGCTACATTATTTAACCAAGAAGGTTACGACAATCAAAAAGTTGTCTGGCCAACGCAAAATGAAAACACGATATTAACATCAGGAACATACTATTATGTAATAAATCCTGGAGACGGCTCTCAATTAATTAAAGGTTGGATTGAATTACTGAAATGAGGAAGCTATTGAAACATATATTTGTTTTGTTGACAGTTCTAAGTCAGGTGGTTTTTGCGCAACAAGACCCGCAATATAATTTATATCAGTTCAACCCGCTGATTATTAATCCAGCCTACAGTGGATATAGAGATGTTATTTCTGTTGTTGGAAACGTAAGAAACCAGTGGGTAGGATTTGAAGGTGCACCTAAAACAAGCATTATTAGCGTTCATGCACCAGTTTTTACGAAAAACTTAGGGATTGGCGGTACAATAATTGGCGATAGAATCGGTCCAAGAAACATGGTTGGAATTATGGGTAACTTCGCCTATAATGTGAAAATAGCAAACGATTGGAAGTTAGCTTTAGGCTTAGGAGCTGGTTATAACCGTTACCAGTTTAACTATTCTCAAATACAATTTAAGTTTGTTGAGAACAGCGCAGTACAGCTAAATGATCTTAATACCGGAAATTTGGACTTTAATACAGGTTTTTTGTTGAGGTCTAAAAAATTCTTCTTCGGTTTTTCTGCTACTCACTTATTTGCCAAAAATTTGTTTTCTCAAGAATTAAAGGAAGCAACAAATAGCAGCAGTACACTTAACTACAGATTGCATACGCACACACATTTTTATTTAGGAAGATCTTTTATGATAAATGAAAACCTAATTTTTTCACCGACAATTATGTTTAGAACTGTATCTGAAGGAGAAGGAAATTTGGATTTGAATTTTAATTTCTTTATAAAACAGAAAGTATGGTTGGGGTTGTTTTTTAGAGGGCCATATGGGCCTGGAATAATTATGAACTTTTATTTAACTGAAAGCTTAAGGGTTGGTTATTCATATGATGTTGGAGTTGGTGCAGCGAGAAGACTAGGCCCGTCTCATGAAATAACTATTGGGTATGATTTTAAATCAAAGAAATCGAAAATTATCTCACCCCGTTTTCTATAAAAATGAAATTTATTCGTTTACTGACATACGTACTTTTGTTTTCTAGTCTTCAGATGATTGGTCAGATGGAGAAAGGAGAGAAGTACTTTAAACAAAATAGATTTATAAGAGCGGTTCCATATTTTAAGAAAGCAGCTAAAAATGATAAAACAAAACATGAGGCCTTTTCAAAATTGGGTTTTTGTTATTTGCAGTTGAACCAATATGATAATGCTGAGCTTGCCTACAAGAACGCACTGGCCGCCGCAACTAATCCTGAGCCCATTTTGCATTATAATTATGCCTCTGTACTTAAAGTTAATGGCAAATATGAGGAAGCGTTGTCTGAATACAATCTTTACTTAAAAGCTAAACCTAACGACGAGGACATAAAAAAAGTTCGAAAGTTTTGCGCTGAAATAAAGTACTGGATGAGTAAGCCTCAAGAGTACGAAGTAAGAAATGCAGAGGAAGTAAACACTATTTATTCTGAGTTTTGTCCGGTTTACTATAATTCCCAATTAATTTTTTCTGCTGAAAGAAATAGTTTTGACTTCGTTGAATATACAAAGAATGAATTTTCAGGAACTCCCTACCTTAACATGTTTAAATCTGAAATAAAAGATTCGAAACTACGCAAAGAAAAACCATTGTCGAAAAGATTAAATACTGAAAGTCATGATGGGCCAGTGACTATAACAGGCGATGGCAAAACAATCTATTTCACTAGAGTTGCGATTAAAAACAAGAGAAACTTCACTAATACAGCTAAAATTTATTTCTCTGAAAGTGATGATAAGCATTGGAAGAAATGTAAAGCATTTAAGTATAATAGTAATGATTATTCTGTTGGACATCCTGCAATAAGTAAGGACGGAATTCTGATTGTTTTTAGTAGTGACATGCCAGGGGGGTATGGCGGTAAAGATTTATGGTATTGTAAGAAACAAGGCGACGATTGGTCTAAGCCAATTAATCTCGGTCCGGATATAAATACAAGCGGTAATGAGTTGTTTCCTTCAATTCGTGACAATGGTACTCTTTATTTTTCTTCAACAGGATTGCCGGGATTTGGAGGGCTGGATATTTATTCTGCTAAACAAGTCGATGGAAAATGGTTGTTGATTAGAAACGAAGGAATGAATTTAAATAGTAGTCATGATGATTTTGGAATTACTTTCGTTAATGACTCTATTGGTTACTTTTCATCAAACAGAAATGGTGGCAAGGGAGCAGATGATATCTATGAGTTTAAATACACAGATAAATCTGTTACAATTTCCGGAAAGGTTTTGCTTACCGAGAATATAAATGATCCTGCAAAAGGCGTTAAAGTTTCATTAAAAGATGTAGAAGGTAATGATGTTGCTTCAACAAAAACAGATAATAATGGTGTGTTTACGTTTAAAAATTTAGAATCAGAAAAAGAGTATATGGCTGTGATTGATAGTGATGACCCACAGTTTAAAGGGAAGGCGAGATATTATTTGACGGATAACAATAACGTAATTCACAGAGTATCTAATAAGTCAGGTAGTGATAAGTTTGTATTCAAAAAATTACCTATAGACCCGAACGGACTTCCTGATATGTATACGGATGACAATTTAACATTAGCCGGGAATTTGCTATATGGCGAGAATCCAAGCAAACCATTGAAGAGCACAAAAATTAAATTGGTTAACGATTATGGAGATGTTATTGAGGAAACTAACACCAATGAATTTGGTGCCTTCACTTTCAGAAATATTCCTTCTGACCAAAACTACACCATTTCCATGGAAGACAGCGATATTAAGTTGCCAAATAATACAAAAATCACTTTAACCAATAAAAGCGGAAAAGAAATTAAGTCATTTTATACAGGTAGCGGTAAGTTTAATTTTAAAGTTTTAGCATCAGACAAGAACATGATAAAGGAGATGCAAGCTGATGATGAGAATTTGATTATGGATATTTTTGGATATGCTTATGACGAAAACAAGAAGCCTATTTCAAATGCTAAGTTCAAATTGGTAGATCAAGACAATAAAGCGGAAAAACAGGTTACGACCAGCACGAATGGTAAGTTTAATTTCAGAAACTTAAGAGCAGATAAAAATTATATTTTTGAGGCAGATGAAACCGACCCTGTCTTCAAGGGAATAAATAAAATTTATATTGCGGATAGTAAGGGACGAATTTATAAAGTGATTACAAAGGATGGTAATGGAAGGTTTACATTTAAGGTAATTAACGCAGATAAAGCCATGATGGGAGAATTTGTTGTTGATGATCCTTGGTTGCAGGTGCTTGAGATGAAGAATAAAGCTAAAAAGGAAGCTTTAACTATTGTAGAAAATATTTATTACGACCTGGGAAGTTATAAAGTTGATGAAGCCGGATTAAAAGTTCTTGACAAAGTAATTAGCATTCTTCAGTCTAATGAAAATCTTGCAATTGAGCTTTCTTCTCACACGGATTCCAGGGCAAGTGATGATTTTAATTTGAAATTATCCAAGAAGAGAGCCGATTATGCGGTTAAATATATGATTTCAAAAGGAATCAATAAAAAACGACTACAATCAGTTGGTTATGGAGAAACCAGATTGTTAAACAAGTGCGCCAACAACATTGAATGCAGCGAAGAAGAACATAAAATTAACAGAAGAACAGAATTTAAAATCACAGAGTCACCGACAAAATAATGAGCACACTAATTTTATTTGACTCCACTAAGGACTGGTTAAACCTATTACCAATTACTTTTACAAGAACTATTTCTGAAATTAGACTCGGTGCTACAACCTTAATTGAAAAATGGCAAAAAATTGCACCGGATTTTGAAGTTGTGTCGCTTGGGACAGCGTACTTGAAGTCAGAAAAAATTAAAATCAATAACGATTCAGTGTGGGTAAAATCAACTATTTTACCAAATGAAGATTTTGTTGCTCAAATAAAGAAATTGAATTTAGGGCAGGCAATTTTTGAGAAAAGTGAATTATTAGCTTTTAAAGGTAAGTTGGATGATTTTGAGGCTGGTTCGTTTGATAAGAAAATTGATAATAAAGCAGCACTTTCGTATTTCAATCGAATTACCGATATTTTCACCAAGTGTGGTGAGCATTTAGAGAGTGATTTCAAGACACTAACCTTCGGTAAAGAATCTGCAAAATTAAGCCCCACTGTAACCGTGATTGGTGATAAGAATAAATTATTCATTGAGGAGGGTGCCATATTGGAAGCTTGTATCCTGAATGTTAATAGTGGACCTATTTATATTTCAAAAAATGCAGAGCTAATGGAAGGTTCAATGGTTCGTGGACCGTTTTTTTTGGGGGAAGGCTCTGTGTTAAAAATGGGCGCAAAGATTTACGGACCATCTTCCTTCGGTCCGCATTGTAAAGTTGGAGGTGAAGTTAACAATTCGGTTATACTAGGCTACTCAAATAAGGCGCATGATGGTTTTTTGGGAAACAGTGTGATAGGAGAGTGGTGTAATCTTGGTGCTGATACGAATAACAGTAATTTAAAGAATAATTACGGAGAAGTTTCAATATTTAATTACCAAACTAAATCATTCGAAAAAACCGGATTGCAATTTTGCGGAATGTTTATGGGTGATTATTCTAAAGCCGGCATCAATACTATGTTTAACACCGGAACGGTAATAGGAGTAGGCTGTAATATTTTTGGTTCCGGGTTTCCGGAGAAGCATTTGCCTTCTTTTACATGGGGAGGTTTAGAATCAAATTCAAATTATCAACTGGATAAATTATTTGAGACATCATCAGAAGTTTATAAAAGAAGAGGCTTGGTTTTTGGAGAAAAGGAAAAAAATCTATTGCATTCAATTTTGGAGTACACAAGAAATTAAATTCTGATTCCTAAAATACAAACATCATCTATTTGTTCAAGTTCACCTTTCCAAGATGTAAACTCATCATTTAGGAGCTGCTCCTGTAGATTAAAATCTTTTTTATGAATTGATAACAAGAATTCATTTAACTGACGGTATTTGTATTTCTTTCCCTTTGGGCCACCAAATTGGTCGGCATACCCATCTGTATATACATAAATTGTATCACCTTCTTTTAAATCTTGAGAAAAGCTTTTAAAGGCCTCATTTCTTGCGCCAATTCCTACAGGCATTTTGTCACAAGCTAATTCATCCAATTGATTATCACGAATTATTATAGGGGCATTATAGGCACCAGAGTAAGTTAGTTCATATGTAGTATCAATCAATTCTTTGCCTTTGAAATGTAAGTGTTTGTCGAAACGAAGCAAAACACCGTCAAATCCATCTTTTTGATCATTTTTACTTACAGTATGAATTAACCGATCTCGCACATAATCAAAAATTTTACTCGGTTCAAAAATATTCTTTTCGTTGATGGCTTCACTTAGATAAGCCATATTCAATAAACTCATAAACCCACCCGGTACACCATGTCCTGTACTGTCACAAACTGCAATAAAGAATGTTTCTGTTACAACAGAACTTTCTCCCTTGCTATGAACTTTATCCATTATTCTCTTACTTATCCAGTAGAAGTCGCCACTAACGATATCCTTTGGTTTAAGTAATATAAATGAGTTGGTAAAAAATCTTTTAGCAGATTCTATGTTATCTAACAAACTATCCTGAATTCTTTTTGCATAGTTGATACTATCAACAATTTCCTTCTGTTTTTCTTCAATTATTAATTTCTGCTCTTCTGTTTGTTTGTTTTTCTCTTCAATAATTAACTTTTGTCTTCTAGTTAATCTGAATCTATTGAATATAACAACAGAAACCAATAGCAGGAATACAATAAATGCTATAAAAAATATTTTTTGGTTGTTAGCTTTTTCAATCTCGGCATTTTTTAATTTTAATTTCTCTTCATTGAGCGCTCTTTCGTTAGCCATCAATGTACTGTCTTGTTCTGCCTTCTTTTGGTATTCATGTTCGAGAATAACTTTATTAATCTCTCTTTGTTTGCTTTCTTGTTCAAGAGTGTCTTTTATAAACAAAAAAGATTTATGATGATCTATAGCTTCCTTATATTGTTTGTGTTTGTAATAATAATTTGACAAAACTCTTTCTAGATCTAAAAGTGAAAGATAGTCTTGGTTTTCTTCCGCTATCTTTTCACCCAATTTTAAATATTTTATGGCTAACTGATCTTTGCCTATTTCGAAATATAATGTACCTAATTCAGAATATGTTTTTGCAATCTCTACAGAGTTTTCTGTCTGATTTGCCAGAGCAAGCGCTTTCTCAAAATATGAGATGGCATTTTCATATTCTTTCTTTGCCTGATATAAGTTGCCTAAATTATTATAGCAATATACTAATGAGTTATAATCGCCAAGCTTCTCATAAATAGCAATAGCTTTATTGCAATAACTCATGGCGTGCGACAGGTTACCCTCATGCTCATAGATAATACTTAAGTTGTTGTAAACACTTGCTCTGTTATTTTCATCATCTTTTTTATTTAAGACTAACAAGCATTTTTTTAAGAACTTAAGCGCCATTTCGTGATTTCCTAAATTCAAATAGATAGAACCTATGTTACCAAGTTTGATTGCCTGGCTTCTAAGGTCATTGATGCGTTCGTCTATCTTTAAACCCTCTTGATAGAAATTGATTGATTTAACATAATTTCCCTTCAGTTGATTTACAGCTCCGGCAGCATTATAAAACTTTGATTTGTATGCAGGATATTCATTGAGTTTCTCATTTTTTAAAATATTAATAGCAAGAGACTCTGCTGTATCTGTGTTTGAGTATATTTCTTCCCAGATGTATTCGTAAAGTGCATTGAAACGAATGGTGTCATGATTAGATGTATTCTTGTATATTTTGTAGTAATCAGGTGACTGCGCAAAAATAGTTGAGAATAATGCAATACAAAATAATATGGAAAGTCTATATTCTAAGCGCAATGTCATTACATTAAACAATAATGGTAAAAATACAGGTTATTAAAAGATTGTCCCACTATCATTTCGTGAATTCAACGTACAATTTAGTTAAAAAAGAATTAACCTAAGTAACCATATTTAAGTATTTGATAGATAATATTATAGCATTGACAAAAAATCGTTAATCTCATTCACTATTTGATAATAATTGGCTAAATTTGGGGTTCTCAATTATGAAAGTAAGGAGTCGAAATATTTTTCTATTGGTACTAACCTTAATGTTTTGCCGGAATCTGAGTTCTCAGGTTATTAAAAACGCTTACAAAGAGACGAGTATTAAGTACGGAAAAATGTACAACGATTCAATAATTTCTGTCAAGTCTTATAGTTTTAGTTATTTGGATTATCAGCAAAAAGTAGATACGACTAAGGAATTGGTATATTTTACAATTCGCGAACAAGATGGAAGTGGAAAATTTTTTAAGAACAAT
>JBFWYJ010000064.1:0-11493 GCA_050186555.1 Bacteroidia bacterium | reverse complement strand
ATTGCCCTTTTAGGGTTTGTTGATCTGCAAGCCATTGTTAGGCAAAGTATGGTTTACAAAATGCTGCACAAATAGCACCTGTTTTCGCCTAATTAAATTTTATATGCAAAGATAGCAGGTGGGCTTACCCACTTGCCGACAATAAAAAAACAAAAGCTTACGGCATAAACACGGGCAGACGCACAGAGCCAACATTTATTCCGTTTCCTTTTGTTTTTTTAATCCACCTGCTGAGGAAAGCATATAAAATTTAATATTATGCAAAAACATCCAAAAATGTCATTAGCGCTTATAGGTCCACTTTGCCCGTTCTATGGTGCAGTACTTATGCAGCCAATTCAACTTTCACCTTATGCTTTTAATCGGTATTTACGCAAGCAGGCACGTTGTTACACGTCAATCCCAAATGTTAGGGTATACGGTCTTCCATGCGGTTGTTATGTGTGGGTTCATTCTTCCGGTGTTCGTCAACTTTCAGCATTGCCCTTTTAGGGTTTTGCTAAAATAAAAAAAGGTCGCCCATTTACGGGCGACCTACTTTCATGTTCTTTGAAAAACTTACTTACGCAACTTCTTTGCAAGCCATTTCAGCGATACAGACACGCAGAAACTAACCACAGCGCCAATTGCTGCAAGGACGACAGTTTTAAAGATGTCAGACGAACCAATGTTCGCCAATACGGTTAAGCCCGTTCCGGAAACTGTGCCCAGAATTGTTCCACTTTCTATATGATGATTGGTTGCCATTACTTGTTAAGTGTTTCTTTTGAGTTGTAGTAACTTTCGGTTACTGCACAACCGCCCTCGCAGTTGCCTTCAACTTTTAATTTGAAATACTCTTCCAGCTTTTTATCGAGACTGCGACCTGCATCAGCTTTAGTAAGCTTTGCTCCTGCAGAAAGAGCATCAATCAACTCACCGGTTTCAGGATTCAGTTTTTTTGTTTTCACATCTACTTCCAAAGTAGATAACTTTTTTCCTTCACCGGTAGTAGTTGAATTGATACCGATTTCCAATTTACCGCAATCGCATCCGTCTTGTTTAAGGCTTAAGGATTCTTCATCCGTATTGCCTAAACGTCCGGCATCAGCTTTGGTAAGTTTTGCACTTGCTGCAATTGAATCAATCAATTCGCCTTTGCTGTTGTAGTTCTCAGTTTTCAACTCGATAATAACCTTTGAAGTCATTTCGTTATTTTCACATTCATTCATGATGACTAAAATTTTAATGGTTATTACTCTCTTTTTTTGTCTCCATTGCTTTCAACGGCTGCTTGACTAATTGCAGTTGCTACCGCTCCTGCAACAATCAAATAACCACCGGCTGTTACCAGAGCAACAGGTAAGGCGATCGGTGTTGCCACCAACACGCCACCTGCTGCGGCTAGGATTAAACCAATAGTCCGCAGTTTTTTGAAAAACTTCGGAGTGGGTTCACACAATCTTTCCAAAAGATTCATGTCACCCGGATTTTTTTGTGACTTGTTCATACTGTTTCCTCCTTATGCTACTTCAACAACAGTTAATGAATTATGAGCGCCATCCTTCAATGAATACTGAACAGCATTCACTTCTTGGAAGAACTCAATTTGTAAGAGGTAAATGTCAGTTCCTGCACCTGCTGGTACACCTGCCGGTGTAAGAACAACGTTAGAAGAAACTGCATCAAGAAGAAGATTCACAGCGTTGGACGCTTGTAAATCGTAGAGTCCTGTAGCAAAATCCAACTTCAACCACGCACCTTTTAGAGTTACATGAGTAGCTCCCGCAGGGAAGTTGATATGATTCACCGGTTCAAGACCGTTGATTGTAATTACACCCGTTCCGGTGTTCACATTGTACGGTTTAAACAAGATGCTTCCCAGGATTGCCTTTTTGTTGAAGTTGAAATTCTTCAACAAAGCTTTTGCAGCTGGCAAAGCAATTGCAACGCCAACATTACGATCACCCCGGGCAGAAGTACCATCGAGGTTTTTAATGGTGGTCATTACTTTGGTTAAACGAGATACAACACGATTATCGGAAGCAGTTTGAAGCATGGCAAATAATGCCGTGCGCAGGTTTTTACCTGCAACCGCAGACGAACCAAATTCAGCACCGTTTTCCCTTGTTCTCACAAAGGCCGGATCGTTGGCGATGCGTTCCGCATCTACGCCACCTTTCTCACGGGCCAGATGGCCATCCTGCGTTTTGTAAAAGGAAATATCTCCGATTTTCCCTTTCAGCTTGATGATGCCTTTTTGACGTGCCATTTTTTAATGGTTTTAAATGAATAATTTATTGAATTAAAAGTGTTGCAACACATCTTACGCATTCCTATCGCGAATAGAATTTGTTCGACAACACAAAATTATTTCACTTTAAAACGCGCGGCAAATGGTCTGTGCCGCTATATGCAGTTTGTGCCGTATTATGCCGAAATAGCCGTTTGATGTAAGGCAAAAAGGGGATAATTTAGCCTCATTCATACCATAGCCATATCATAGCTATGGATAAAGCATATATAATGTATTACAATGGCACCAAAAAGGGCATGTATTTATTCCAAGGATGTTCAGCGCATTACTGGTAAAAGTGAGCGCTATGCCCGGACACTTTTAACCAGGATTAGGAAGTCTCTCAATAAAAATTCAGATCAATTTATTACGGTAGAAGAGTTTTGCAACTACACGGGCATTTCGATCGAAACAGCCCAAAAATACCTCATTGATTAGGTTCCCTTTTGTTTAAAAAATCAACTTTTTTCATGCCAATTATCCCAAA
The DNA here is from genome assembly GCA_050186555.1 of Bacteroidia bacterium. Lineage (GTDB taxonomy): Bacteria > Bacteroidota > Bacteroidia > B-17B0 > Aurantibacillaceae > Aurantibacillus. The sequence goes on along the minus strand of JBFWYJ010000064.1, from coordinate 8,731 downwards.
ATGTTCTTTACCTTTACCAATGAAAATCGTTCTTTTCCGTATAAACTGTATCTTTTGATTTGGTCAACTGTAATGTTAACCGATGAATTGAAATATATTGAACTCCTTGATATTGCTGTGTTTTGCGCTATATAGCCCATTACCAGCGGGATCACAAAAAGGCTCCAATTTGGAGCCTTTTTTGGTTTTATACCTTGAATTTTGCAATTTCATAATCGACTCAAATTCTGAATTACTTTTTGTATCTTCATTTAGGAACAATTGTACGGAAATGTTTTAGACAAATTTAAATGAATAAATATTTAAATAATTATAAATGAAAACTATAAAAATAATTCTTCTCATCTTTTGTACATCAGTTACATTAGCCCAAACCAATTGCGTTTGTTGTGTGAAACCTCATAATCAATTTGATTTTTGGCTTGGGGAATGGGTTGTAAAAGACACAGCCGGCAACCAAGTGGGTGAAAGCAAAATCTCTAAAATAGAAGATCAATGTGTTTTACTGGAACAGTGGAAAGGTTCGCAAGGTGGCACCGGCACCAGCATGAATTATTTTGATAAATCTGATTCTACGTGGAATCAATTATGGCTAGACAACAAAGCGAGTGTATTAAAATTGAAAGGAAATATATTCAATGGTTCAATGATTTTAAAAAGTGAAATGGTAAGTCGTAATAACAAGGAGCCATTTTACAATCAAATTTCGTGGACATTAAATAACGATGGAACCGTAACGCAACATTGGGAGATTTGTGATAAGTTTGGGAAACCAAAGAAAACACTTTTTAAAGGCCTCTACTACAAGAAAAATAATTAAATTCTTACTCCAATCACACAAACATCATCAACCTGCTCTAAGTTTCCTTTCCATGATTCGAATGAATTGTCTATAACTTGACGCTGCTCTTCCATGCTATTGTCATATAAACTTAGTAGCAATTCTTTCATTTTTGAAGCCTTGAACTTTTTTCCCTTTTCTCCACCAAACTGATCCTGGTAACCATCGGTAAACACGTAAACAACATCGCCTTTCTCCAACTCAATGGAATGTGTTGTAAATGGTTTTGGCTCCGCATATTTCCCAATTGGCTGTTTATCCGGTTTGATTTCGATTAACTTGATGTCCGATTCTTTACGAAAAATCCAAATTGGATTATTGGCGCCAGCCCATTTTAATGTTCGTGTTCTTATACTCAATGAGCATAATGATATATCCATCCCATCTTTAACATCTTCCTCACTCTTCTCAAATTCTTGTATGATTAACTCTCTTGTTTTATCAAGAATTTTTCCAGGCTCTGTTAATCCAAATTCTCTCACCGCCCTGTTTAATCCGTTATTACAAACAACGCTTACCATCGCTCCCGGAACCCCATGCCCGGTGCAATCGGCAGCTGCAAATAAAATTGAATCGCCAACACTTTCCATCCAATAAAAATCTCCTGCGACAATATCTTTTGGTTTATAAAGCACGAAACTGTTTGGCAGATATTCTTTAATCAATTTCTGAGGTGGTAAAATTGCGGATTGAATACGCTTAGCATAGTTTATAGAATCTGTGATTTCCTTGTTCTTTTCTTCCAAAGTCTTATTACTTTTTTTTAATAATTCCTGAAATGATATCGTTAAACTTTTAAAATAAAAAACTTGAGACACCAGTATTACCATCCCCATAAATACCATAAAGGGCTGGACACTTATTCTAACCGACAAAGGAACTTCAACAATGGGATCAAGACTTTTAGATAGAAATTTTACCGCATAAAAAGAAACGCAGACAAAAATTAGCATTACAAACATATGCCGCTTATCATTAAACAAAACCATCGGAGTCACAATTATCGACAATAATACATACTCGCTACCCGAACTACCGCCAACAATTACTGTCATTAATCCAACCATTAAAACAGCATAGAATACAATAAAATATTTGGCAAAGGTGAAATAACCTTTTCTATGCATTAAAAAAACAATAGAAAATAAAGCACCACAAAATAATTCTATAGGCACCAGTTGGAAACCATTCAGCATTATCTCGATTGGAATGAATAATACTACTAAAAGAATGGAAATGGCAACAACCCTGTTTGAAAGTATTATCTCCCTGAATTCAAGTCTTCTTTCTGGGTCAACTCCAACATATGATAACCTATTCCAGATACTTCTTAGCATAAACGACGTTACATACTAATGTAAGATTAATTACGCAAAAAATAAAAATTAAAAGAATAAGAAGAAACAAATAGAAACATCTATTCTTGCTCAATAAAAACGAACTTCAAAGGAATTAAATCAGCGAATTTCTCTCCGATATCTTGAATAGATTCTTCATCTTTTTCATATACCCATTCAATAATAAATCGAAATTTATTTCTGTCTAAAGCAATAAATTTTAAGAAACTAAATAGTTCTGCAATGCTGGATGAACTGATATACTCTAACTCAAATCGAAAAACAATTTCCACCAATGCCGGTTCTTTAAAGCTGGATTTGTACCAATCAAATAAGTTTTTAAAAAACTCTCTGGCATTTTCCGGAATACATTTACCTCGAACAAGCAATTTAGTACAATCGTCATTTGTTGTCAGACTGGGGGTTGTATAGGTCTCTTGTATATGTAATAATGTTTTGATAGCCCTAATATACAAATTAAAATTCTATCCCAACAACTAAAATATCATCAATTTGCGGGTCACCATCCTTCATCCACTCCATCAAATGTTCTAGGAATTTATACTCCATTTGACCGATATCAATCCCTTGATTGGCCTTTACTAAATCGATAATGCCGCTTAATTTTATCTTCTTTCCTAATGGTCCTCCAAATTGATCCTGATAGCCATCGCTGAAAGCAAATATTTTATCACCGGGACTAACTTTTATCTTGTTGTTTGTGAATTTCTTTTCAAAATCAAAATTACCACCGATTGAATATTTTGAACCTTGAATTACGTGTACACCTGATTCATTCTGTAATATCAGAGGACGCATGGCTCCGCTAAAAACAATGTAATTCTCATTGAAATTAATTTCCAGAAAAACTAAATCCATACCCTCATAAATTTCTCCCGCATCTCTAGATTTTAACGTTTCCTTTACAGCAGAATCAAGATGTGTGAGAGTTGCTGAAGGGCTTAAATAATTCGAAGCAGTAGTAACCTCATTTAACAACGTACTTCCTATCATTGACATGAATCCTCCGGGAACACCATGACCGGTACAATCGGCTATTACAAAGAGTATCTTGTCTCCAATCCTTCTCATCCAATAAAAATCTCCACTTACAATATCTCTTGGCAAATTAAGTATGAAGCCTCTCTTCAGTTCCTTCTTTACTTTAGACATTTCAGGCAGAATTGCAGTCTGAATTCTTTTAGCATAATTTATACTATCCGTAATGTCTTTGTTCTTTCTTTCAAGAAGATCTCTACTTTCCAGAACTTCTTTCGCACGAATTTTTAATTCTGCATCAAGATATTCTACTTGACGTTTATGGATGTTTTCTCTAAACTTTACAATTGCTACAAAAATGCTGATAACAACAAGCACTGTAAGTATAATAAACCAAGTGGTTTTGTAAAATGGCTTATCAATGATTATCGTAATCAATTTTACTTTCTCTGAACAAATACCATTTACATCGCACGCAAACAATTTAAACTCATAAATTCCTTCGGATAAGCGTGGGTATGCTGCAAAATTCTGACTTCCGCAACTAATCCATTCATCTTCATAACCATCCAACACATAACTATATGTTACCTTATCACTATTATTAAATGTAATTCCTACAAATTCGAGTTTGATTCTGTAATAACCCGCTTTTAATTTTATAACATCAGAAAAATTTACCAGTGAATCATTTATGTAAACAGCTTTTAATACCGGGTTAGGTGGGTTTTTTGAACGCTTAAGTGCTCTTGGTTCAAACTTTACACATCCGTTACTCAAACCAAACCAAAAACAGGAATCAGAATCCTCAAGACTAGCATTCAGATTAACATTCCCAACAATTCCATATTCATTATCATAAATCTCCCTAACATTAGTCTCGTAATTGTATCTGATAATCTCGTTTGCATATGATACCCAAACATTATAATTGAATCCCATTCTCAAATTGGTAGGGTATTTTAAATCCGGATTTTTTAATTCTGATACTTGTTCGAAATTGAGTGAAAGATCTTGCTTGAAAACACCGGAACCAAAAGTTGCTACCCAAATTTTACCGAAATGATCTTCATCTATTGAAATCACATCCAACAATCCAAATTTATTACTTATTGGAATATTATTCCATTGCTTAAAATTCGTTGTTTCAATCAATGAATTAAATGTTCCTCCTATTAAATAGTGACCATTAGACTTTCTAAAAATAGTTTTGATATTGTTATGTGGCAATCCCTTATCCGTATTTAACTCAAGAATGCTATTATCTGAAAGATTTATAATGTATAAACCGTCTTTAGTTGACACAAACAGACTATCATTGTAACAAGCCAAATGATTTATCGAATTGGTAGCATCAGAATTTCTTAATTGGACTTTTTTAAATTGCTCTTTCTCTAAATTGAAAGAATAAAGACCTTTAGTATTTGTGCCAATATAGAAGTCGCCTTTTTTTGATTGCACAATTGCAGTTACTTTTTCATCCTCAATAGGCGTGCCTTCATTATAATACTTTTGTGATTCGAAGAGAGATTTGTCAATTCTTAGCATGCCCTTATTTAATCCAAAAAGTTTTATTGAGGGTCCAACGTAAATAGCTGTTACATCGCTAGGAACATCCTTCGTGTCTTGATTGTATAATTTAATAAATTCATTCTCGGCAATAAAAACGCCGGAACCATAACTTCCAATCCAAATATTATCTTCTCTATCCTGAAATACCGATTGAACATAATCAGTTTCCAAACCGTTGGCAGAGCTGTACCTTATCACTTGCTTATTAAAATCGATTTTATATGCACCGGAATAACTGCTTAACCAAATCTCATTCGCATTTCCAAGCATGATGCTTTTAACACCATTTATTTCATATCGTGTTAGGTCTTTATATAAATTCGATTGAAATGATTCTTTTCCTTTAGTATAAACACGATAAACTTTGCCGTTAACATAAAAAACAAACCCTTTTTTATTTTGAGTTTGTATTATCTTGTCTGCGCCTTTCTCCGGTAAGCCACTAGGTTTCGTGATTCTGAGAATATTATTGCGCTCTTCATTAAAAAAAACTTTGAAATAGCCCTTATCCGTACTCACTAAAATTTTGCCTGCACTAAGTGCTATCGCGGAATAAAATTGTACATTTCCAAATGCTCCCTCCGCAGTTAAACTAATAGAATTTGCCTTTAATGTTTGTTTATTGATTAAAGTAATATTTCCACTTTGTGAAATAGACGCCACATAAATACTGTCAAGATCTATCAATTTTAAAATCAATGATTTTCCAACTTCCTTATAAGATATAAAACCCAATCCGGATGATACAGATATTGATCCCTCATTATGCCCGCACCAAATCCTACCATCAGACGAAGAAAGTAAACAACTAATAAAATTATTCGCCAAGCCACTTAGCGTATCATACTTTTCAATCTCATTTCCATCTAACTTATTTAATCCATTACCGGTAGCAACCCAAACAAAACCATACTTATCTTGAACAAAGTCATAAACATAATTCTGGCTTAAACCATTTTCCTCATTAAAACGTTTATAGTTGTACTTCTGGGCAATTAACTGATTACTAAGCAGTAAATAGAGAAACGATGTTCCCAATAGAATCTTAAGGTTTTTGAACATACCTGAACCAAAATACGCAAAAAAAGGGATTTTAAGGTTTCGAATAAATTCTGTAATTTAACAGATTGAATATCAATGAAATTCAAAATGTTACTTAGATGAGAAAAGGTTATATAATAATACTATTCCTCGCATTCAAAATCACCTTTGCTCAACGTTATACAACAAAGCAAAACCCCATAATTTTCGGAAAATCAAATGACTTTTCACCGGCTCAATACGAATCAGGAATTATTTATTGTTCAGACAGAAGTAATTCGTCTAAAGGAAATTATAAAGGGAGTTTTATAACTGACTTATTTTATAGCTCACTTGACTCTTTGAAAGATGCATCAGCAAAATCATTATTAAAAAATTTAAACTCAGAATACCATGATGGGCCAATAGCGTTCTACAACAATTATAATTCCGCTGTTTTTGCTTCTAACATTATTCGAAAAGGTAGTAAAAAAGATATTAATGATCCTAAAAATCAACTTGGCTTATTTTTTGCGGAAAAGATAAATGAAGAATGGAAGATCGTTGACAGTTTCCGTCATAACTCGACCATGTTTACAATTTCACACCCGGCAATAACAGAAGATGGTAATACATTGTTTTTTGCAGCAGACCCTCCAAGTGGCTTAGGCGGTTTTGATATATTCGTAACTACAAAATTTAACGGTGATTGGTCGGTACCAAGAAATCTTGGAGGGCCATACAATACGGAATACAATGAAGCATTCCCTACAGTGTATAATAATTTTCTTTTTATTTCCAGCGATAGAATTAAAAAAATGCATTATGATATTTATTATTGTCATTTCGACAGCATTTCATTTTCTCCATTAATAAGAATGGATTCGACCATTAACACTAAATATGATGAGTTTTCTTTTTTAATGACAAAAGAAGATTCAATTGGTTACTTTTCGAGTAATAGAAACGGTAATGATGATATTTTTAAAGTTGTAAAAGAACTTCCTGTATTTTCTGAATGCGATTCACTTGTAAAAGACGATTATTGCTTTACATTTTATGAATTAGGAAGCATGGAAATTTCTGACATGCCATTAAAATATCAATGGGATTTAGGTGATAGTACAACTATCAACGGATTAGAAGCCAGACATTGCTATTCTAGGCCGGGAACATATCAAGTTCAGCTAAATCTATTTGACACTTTAATCAATGAAGTATTCATGAATGAGGCTAGTTATGATATGGAAGTTTTAGAACCACATCAAATTGGAATTTCGTACAAAGAACCTCTTGTTTCAAATAAGGAAATTTCATTTACCGGAAAATCTGTTAATCTGCCGTTCTTTAAACCAAATCAGTATTTCTGGTATATCAATGATACTCTAAAAGGTATTGGTAAAATATTTAAATACGTTTTTAATAGAACAGGAAATTATCATTTATCAGTTGGCTGTGAAGGATTAGAGAACAATCAATATAAAACCTATTGCACATATAAGAACTTATATATTAATAACGACTCATTGGGCATTTATAATCTCAGCAACTCCGATTCTTTAATTGTGTATGAAAAATCTGAAAATGCAATTACGAATGAAACACTAAACTACAGCGACCGAAAGAGTAATAATATTTTTAAATTAGAAATTGAAACATCATTGTATCCGCTAGGCTCTAACCATCCATTTTTTAATAAAGCCAGAAATGCTAATTACAATGTAGAAGAAATTGTAATGATGAATGGCAACGATACTGCCTTTTACTCCTATGCAGTTAATGAAAGCGAAAAAGCGTGGTATCTATACAACGACTATAAAGACTTGAAACAGTTAGGTTATGAAAATACCATTGTTAAATCATTTACCAAAGATACTTTGTACAAAAGGATTTCAAAGACTTATAAAAAGACAGACACTACTTTTAGTATTGAATCTGAATTAAATAATGATAGAGTATCTTACATAACCTATAAATTAAATGGGAAAACAGTTAAAATAAGATTCGATAAGTCGAGTATACGCATCCCAATTAACAAAAAATTAGTTGAAAGCGTGTCAAATAGTATACTGGCAGAATATCATGACTCAACATCAGGCCCTTTGCCTGATACTATGATATACGACATTGAAAATATAATTACAGAAAAACAATTAGCAATTATTAATACCAAATTAAATATCAAGTCTAAAAATCTAGATGAAAAAACTTCAAAGTCTAATTTTGAAAAATCCTACCGAAAAATATTAACCACAAAATTATTTAAAGCAACTGAACTAATGCATCCGGAAGGCGACAGTCTTCAATTTAGTATCTTTTTTGATGTAAATAGCAGTAGCTTGGACCAATCAGATATCAATGTGCTCACAAAAGTTGTTAAGGCGTTCAAAGAAAATGATTCGGGAAAAATCTTTGTAATTGGACATACCGATGCCACTAGTTCCTCAAATTATAATACAATTTTATCAAAAAGAAGAGCCAAAAGTGCTGCAAATTGGCTAATATCAAAGGGAATTAGCAAATCTAAAATAATTACTAAAGGAGTTGGCGCAGATGATTCTGTGGCGCCAAATGATACAGAATTTGGAAAGCAACTTAACAGAAGAGTTGTTATTCAATTGAAATAATATGGTTAAATTAGAACTATGAGAGTTACAATATTGCTAATCCTTTTGTTTCTGTTTAACCAAGTTTTTACGCAGAGTATACCTGCTTCTGATGAAAACATCCCCTTTATGGTAACTTTTTCAGAAGAATCAAACAAATCATGGGGAGATCCTGATCATCTTCAAATTTTGTTTTTTGTGATACCTGAAAATTACAATTTACCGGTTTTTATTCGTGTATTCGATCCTGATTGTGGCGGAGTTAATGATGAAAATAGAGGTGGTTTTAACTCAACAACAAAATTTTCTGTTTAGGGAGGCAACAACGCATTCAATAAAAGTGAGGACGCTAATAG